>NZ_JANLNX010000044.1:0-89493 GCF_025466015.1 Pseudomonas sp. 5P_5.1_Bac1
CCGCACATAGGCGAACGATTGAGCGATACCCAACGGGCGCATGCCCAACCGCGCCAGCAGGCTGCCTTCAGCCGGGCCGATAAACAGCACGCCACCGGCATGAGTGAGGTTCTTCAACACCTCGAACACCCGCTGCTGGGTGGGGATATCGAAATAGATCAGCAAGTTGCGGCAGAACACAAAGTCGTAGGTGCCTTGACGGGCCAACAGCGCAGGGTCGAGGACATTCCCCGCTTCGAACTGCACCTGCTTGCGCACGCGGTCGTCGAGGCGATGGCCGTCATCGGTTTCGCTGAAGTGCCGCTCGCGAAAGTCCTGGTGGCTGCCGCGAAACGAGTTGCGCCCGTACAGCCCGCGCTCGGCACGGGCGATGGAATTGGGGCTGATGTCCATGGCATCGACGCGAAACGCGTGGGCCGCGACGCCGCCGTCGAGCAGCGCCATGGCAATCGAATACGGCTCCTCGCCGGTGGAACAGGGCAGGCTGAGAATCCGCAACGGCCGCGCACCGCCGAGTTCGGCCAGGCGTTTGTGGGCCAGGCCGACCAGTGCGGTGAAGGATTCCGGATAGCGGAAAAACCACGTCTCGGGAACGATCACCGCCTCGATCAACGCTTGTTGTTCCTGGGAAGACTGCTGCAAACGCAGCCAGTAATCGTCCAGGTCGTGGGCCGCCAGCGCCGCGCAGCGCTGGCGCAAGGCGCGTTCGACCATCTGCTCGCCAACCGAGGCGACGTCGAGGCCGATGCGATCCTGCAAAAAGCGGAAGAACCGCCGTTCGATGCTCATGGCTGCACCTCGAGCGCGGTCCCGGCGGGCGGAAAGAGCAAGGCGCGGACGTCGTCGCTGAGCAGGTCCTGAACGCCGATCCACTGCAACAGGCCCTGAGCGTCTTCGCGCACCGGGCCGAGGTACGGCGCCTCGCGGTTGTCGACGCCGTAGGGACGGAATTCCGCCGGATCGCAGCGCAGCGTATCGCTGGCCTGTTCGAGAATCAGCCCGAGCAACAGGTCCGGGCGCGTGGTGTCCGCGCGGTAATGCACCAGCACCAGGCGCGTGCTGGTGCGGTGCGACGCCGGCTGGCCAAAGCTGAGGGCGCTGATGTCGATCACCGGCACCAGCGCGCCGCGATGGGACAACACCCCGGCCACCCACTCGGGCGTGCGCGCGATGGGTTTGAGCGGCAAGCGCGGTAGCACCTCGGCAATCTCGCGGGTGTCGAGGGCAAAACGCTGCCCGCCAATGCGGAACACCAGGAACAACCGTCCCTGGCAGGCCGCGTCCTCGCTGCGGCGGGGCTTGAGCTCGTTCATCGCCACGTCAGACTTTGAACCGTGAAACGCCACCACGCAGGCCGACCGCCACCTGGCTCAATTCGTCAATGGCGAAACTGGCCTGGCGCAGCGACTCGACGGTCTGGCTGCTGGCGTCGCTGAGCTGGGCCAGGGCGTGGTTGATCTGCTCGGCGCCGGTGGCCTGGGCCTGCATGCCTTCGTTGACCATCAGCACCCGCGGTGCCAGCGCCTGGACCTGATGGATGATCTGGCTCAACTGCTCGCCGACCTGCTGCACCTCGAACATGCCGCGGCGCACTTCCTCGGAGAACTTGTCCATGCCCATCACCCCGGCGGACACCGCCGACTGGATTTCCCGGACCATCTGTTCGATGTCATAGGTGGCCACGGCGGTCTGGTCGGCCAGGCGGCGCACTTCGGTGGCGACCACGGCGAACCCGCGACCGTATTCACCGGCCTTTTCCGCTTCGATGGCGGCGTTGAGCGAGAGCAGGTTGGTCTGGTCGGCGACCTTGACGATGGTCACCACCACCTGATTGATGTTGCCGGCCTTCTCGTTGAGGGTCGCCAGCTTGTTGTTGACCAGATCGGCAGCGCCCATCACCTGGTGCATGGTTTCTTCCATCCGCGCCAGGCCCTGCTGGCCAGAACCGGCGAGCACCGAGGCCTGGTCGGCGGCGGACGTCACTTCGGTCATGGTCCGCACCAGATCCCGCGAGGTCGCGGCGATTTCCCGCGAGGTCGCGCCGATCTCGGTGGTGGTGGCGGCGGTTTCGGTGGCGGTGGCCTGCTGCTGCTTGGAGGTGGCGGCGATCTCGGTCACCGAGGTGGTGACCTGCACCGACGAGCGCTGGGCCTGGGACACCAGGCCGGTGAGTTCGCTGACCATCTCGTTGAAACCGTTTTCCACCGCGCCGAATTCGTCGTTGCGGTCCAGGTTCATGCGCACGCTGAGGTCACCGCCGCGCAGCACTTCCAGGGCGCGAACGATGCGCTGCATCGGCTCGGTGATGACGCGCATCAGCAGCAGGCCGCAGATGCCGGCGGCAACGACCGCCAGCAGCAGCGAGACGATCATGCTGATCTTGGCGGTGGACACGGCGTCGACGATGTTGTCGGTGGCGTGATCGGCGGAGCGGCGATTCCAGTCAATCAGCCCGTTGAGGTTCTTGCGACCGTCGGCCCAAGCCGGGGTCAGCTTCTCGATAAGCAAGCGTTGCGCTTCGGCGTAGTCCTTCTTGCCGTAGGCCGCCAGCACCGCGCTCAGCGCCTGATGGTAAGTCTCGACCAGCACCTTGAAGGTTTCGAAGTTGGCCGTGTCTTCGGCATCGTTCATGGTCTGCTGGTAGTTGGCCATCTGCTGGCGCAGGCGCTCTTCGAAGTTCTTGTACAACGCCAGGTCGGCGTCGCTGAGCTCACGGTGATTGGACAGGCCCACCAGTTGCTGGGTCAGCACATAGCTGTCGACCCACGCGCTGCGGATCATCGAGCTGTAGTAGACCCCGGGGATGCTGTCGGAGCGGACGGTTTCTTCGCTGCTTTCGATGGCCATCAACCGCGAATACGCGGCAATGACCATCAGCGACATGATGGCGATGATCACGGCGAAACTTGCCAGGATCCGTTGGCGCAATGTCCAGTTCTTCACAATCAGCCCTCGAGCGTTCTACGCGTCAGGAAAAATGGGCTGATTATAGCCCACGCCTTACGCCAGCATGGGACTGATCCTACAGGAGTGAATGGGCAAAACGGCCTCATTTGTGGCCATTTGCCCATTTCATTGACTCAGATCGTCCGAACCTGCTTCTCAAGTTCGACCTTAAGCGCCGGATCGAGCCGCAACTGGCGGGCCAGTTCATCCAGGTAGGCGCGCTCCATGAAATGTTCTTCGTCCACCAGCATGACGCTGGCCAGGTACATTTCCGCGGCCATTTCCGGCGTGCCGGCGGCACGCGCGACGTCGGCCGGATCGAGCGGTTTGTTCAGTTCGGCGTGCAGCCAGTGCTGCAGGTCGCGGTCGTTGCCGGAAAGTTTGACGAACTCGCCTTCGATCAACTCGCGCTCGCGTTCATCGACATGCCCGTCAGCCTTGGCCGCGGCCACCAGCGCCTTGAGGATCGCCTGGCTGTGCTGCTCGACTTGCGCGGGGGGCAGGCGGTCGAGGGTCTGCGGCTCGCCTTTCGGCGCGGCGGCCTGTTGCGCCTGCCAGTTGCCGTAGGCCTTGTAGGCCAGCACGCCGAGCGCGGCCAGGCCGCCGTAGGTCAGCGCCTTGCCACCGTATTTACGGGCCTTCTTGTTACCCAGCAGCAACCCCATCGCCCCCGCCGCGAGTGCGCCGCCACCGGCACCGGAAAGCAGGCTGCCGAGGCCGCCGCTGCCGCCCTTGTTCGCGCTGGAGGATGTGCCGGTCTGTTTTTGCAGCAAGTCCTGACCGGACTTGAGCAGTTGATCGAGCAAACCACGGGTGTTCATTGCGAGCCTCCTGAGGCGCGGCTGTCCGAAAGCACCCGATGAAATGTCAGCGTGGTAATCGGAAAACCTGAATTGCCAATGTGGGAAAAACACTGACGGATAAGAGCCGAATCCTAACCGCGGGTTTCCGGGCCTCTGGGTGAAAATGTATTTCCTCTCGTGACAACGCCGGCGTCCTCGAATCGATGGCAATCGTTGCTTTGTTCGGCTGCATCGTCGCGCATATAGCAAATTCGGTTAACCGCGCTTTTGTATTAACCCCTTCGCCCAACTACTTTCAGAGGTGCCCCGCACAGGCCTGCCCGATCACCCGCGCTTGTCGCGACAGCCCATCTGCCAAACGGAGTTCGTCGATGCGCTTACCGCTGTTGTTCACCGCCACCACACTGGCACTGTCGCTGTCCTTGCTGCCGCCGAACGCACACGGCGCGGATGATCCACAGCGCGACCCGGCGGCCATCGCCGCGCTCGTTGCCCTCGGCAACTACCTGCAAAGCATCGAACGCTTCAGCCTGAGCGCCCGCAGCGAAACCGACCAGCAACTCGACAGCGGCCAGACCATCGCCTTCCAACACCACACCCAGGTGCTCGCGGAGCGTCCCGACAAGCTCTACGTCAACGTCGACCAGAACAGTGCCAGCCGGCAGTTCTTCTACGACGGCAAGCGCTTCACCCTGTACGACCAGCGCCTGAACTACTTCACCCGCGGCGACGCCCCCGACAGCATCGACACACTGCTGGACCGGCTGGCCGATCGCTACGGCATCGAACTGCCGCTGGCCGACCTGTTTCGCTGGAACGCCGGGACCGCCGATGACGTCGGCATCAGCCAGGCCTACGTGATCGACAAGGAAAACATCGAAGGACAGACCTGCACGCACTACGCCTACCGCCAGCCGGACATCGACTGGCAACTGTGGCTGCGCGAAGGCGCGGCGCCATTGCCGTGCCGGCTGGTGATCACCCGCCGCGACGACCCGGAGCGGCCGCGGCACAGCGTCAGCTTCGCCTGGGACCTCACCTCGCCGATCAAGGCCGACGCCTTCACCTTCATTCCGCCGGCCAAGGCGCTGGCGGTGCCGCTGGTCGAACTGCGCAAGGGAGAACAGCCATGAATTACGGGCGCGGTGCGCTGGTGCTCGGGGTCGCGGTGGTTCTGCTGACTCCCGCCGTGAGCGAGGCCTGGCAGTTACGCGGGGGCGGTGGTGGGCGCACGTTCGTGGTGCCGCATCATGCGGGTGGGGGATTCCAGCGGCCGGGGTTCGAGCCGGGGTATCGGCCGCAGCCCATGCCTCGGCCGCAGCCGGGGCCGGGGCCGGGGCCGGGGCCGGGGCCGCATCCTGGGCCAGAGCCGCATCCGGGGCCACATCCTGAGCCGGGCCCCGGACCACATCCCATGCCTCCCGGACCCGGGCCAGGACCCATGCCGCCTCCGCCACCTCCACCGCCGCCCCCACCGGATGGCTGGTATCACCCTTGGGCGACCGCCGCAGTGATCGGGGCAACCACCGCGACCGCAATTGCGATTGGCAGCGAAGTGGCGTCGGTGCCGCCGGATTGTGTGTCGGTGGTGGCCAGCGGGGTCGCGTACCAGCATTGCGGGAGCACGTGGTATCAGCCGCAGTATGTGGGTAACAGCGTCCGGTTCGTGGTGGTCAGGGCGCCTTGGTAACGGGGCGCTATACCAGAACGCCCCCCGTAGCCTGCCGGTACTGCCTCGGCGTAAACCCGGTCAGCACCTTGAACTGCCGCGTAAACGCACTGTGATCGGTATACCCGCAGCGCAACGCCACTTCGGTGATCGGCAACTCCGTGTGCAAAAGCTGATGCGCATGTTCCAGCCGCACTTTGTGGATCATCTGCCGCGGCGTCAGGTGGAACACCCGCTTGCAGTAGCGTTCCAGTTGCGCCACGGAAATCCCCGCCACACGGGTCAACTCGCGCATGGTCACCGGCTGGTGAAAATTCGCCCGGATGTACTCGTCCACCGCCGCCAGCCGCTGATACGCAGGGTGCGAATCGCTGGCCGATTGCAGGTCCACCGACACCCCGGCCAGGCCGATGATTTCACCCCGCCGGTTATATAACGGGCGCTTGTGGGTCAAACACCAGCCCGGTTCGCGCGACCCGTACAAGTGCAATTCCAGTTGGTCCTCCAATACCCGGCCTTCTTCCAGTACCCGGCGATCCTGATCGGTATATCCGGGGCCCAATTGCGCCGGAAAGACTTCGGCGCTGGTCTTGCCCAACAAAGGCCGCAATTGTTTGAAACCACAGCGTTGTATCAACGCCAGATTGGCCAACAGATAACGCGCCTGAACATCCTTGATGAATATCGCCACATTGGGAATGGCATCGAACAACGGCAATAAGAACGCCATGCCGGATAACAGCTCTTCGATGGTTTCAGGGCGGCACTGATCATTGCCCTGACAGAGGATGGCAAACGCGCTGGGGGTCATGGGGCGGGCTCTCGTTCTTGACCGATTGGTAAAAATCCACAAGCGGGTTCTCACCAGGTGGACACTTTGCCGCACCCTCCCCGGACTGTCGAGCCTCGACGGACGCCACAGAGGGCGTGGCTTGTAAGGCTTCAGAAATTTTCCGAAGAGTCATAGGGAAATTTCCTAACTATGCCGATTTCGTCATTCCTCTTGAAGAAAACCATCAAGCGCCGAGGCGCCGATGGGTCCACTGTATTGGCATTGCCTGAGTCGTCGAAAACGTTGTGGCGAAGTCCAGGCAAGACCACCAGCCCGCGCCCTGGAATGCGTTGGCGAGCGTGCGCCGGGGTAACGAGGAAGTGTGTCTTCGTCCCCCAATGCAATGACTCCATGAATACGGATTTTTATAAGAGCGCGGTTGCCCACAACCGCAAACACCGTATCGGGTGATCCCCGAAACAGTGCTTTCAAAGTGACATCACTTCTGCCTATCCAATAACCCACAAGAAGGCGACGCCATGTCAGGCAAAGGCAAGTTCAAGAAACAACTTTCATTGATAGACCTCACCTTTATCGGACTGGGAGCCATCTTTGGTTCGGGCTGGCTGTTCGCCGCCAGCCACGTGTCCGCCATCGCCGGTCCCGCGGGGATCTTTTCCTGGTTGCTGGGCGGTTTCGCCGTTCTGTTGCTGGGCATCGTCTACTGCGAACTGGGCGCCGCCCTGCCCCGCGCCGGTGGTGTGGTGCGTTACCCGGTCTATTCCCACGGCCCGCTGCTGGGCTACCTGATGGGCTTCATCACGCTGATCGCGTTTTCCAGCCTGGTGGCCATCGAAGTGGTTGCCGCGCGCCAGTACGCCGCAGCCTGGTTCCCGGAGCTGACCAAGGTCGGTTCCAGTGACCCGACCGTCCTCGGCTGGCTGGTGCAGTTCGGCCTGCTCTGCCTGTTCTTCGCCCTCAACTACTACAGCGTGAAGACCTTCGCCAAGTCCAACAACCTGATCAGCGTGTTCAAGTTCATCGTGCCGCTGCTGGTGATCGGCGTGCTGTTCACCTTCTTCAAACCGGAAAACTTCACCTCCCAGGGCTTCATGCCATTCGGGCTTTCCGGCGTGGAAATGGCAGTGTCCGCCGGCGGCATCATCTTCGCCTACCTGGGCCTGACCCCGATCATCTCGGTGGCCTCGGAAGTGAAGAACCCGCAACGCACCATCCCGATCGCGCTGATCCTCTCGGTGCTGCTGTCCACCGCCATCTATGCCTTGCTGCAGATCGCCTTCCTCGGCGGCATTCCTACCGAAATGCTGGCCAACGGCTGGTCCGGCATCGCCAAGGAACTCGCCCTGCCGTACCGCGACATCGCCCTGGCGCTGGGCGTGGGCTGGCTGGCGTACCTGGTGGTGGCCGACGCGGTGATCTCGCCCAGCGGCTGCGGCAACATCTACATGAACGCCACGCCGCGCGTGGTCTACGGCTGGGCCAAGACCGGCACTTTCTTCAAGGTCTTCACCCGCATCGACGAGCAATCCGGCATCCCGCGCCCGGCGCTGTGGCTGACCTTCGGCCTTTCGGTGTTCTGGACCCTGCCGTTCCCGTCGTGGGAAGCGCTGATCAACGTGGTGTCCGCCGCGCTGATCCTCAGCTACGCCGTCGCCCCGGTCTCGGTCGCCGCGCTGCGCCGCAATGCCCCTGACATGCCACGTCCGTTCCGCGTCCGCCGCATGGGCCTGCTCGGTCCGCTGTCGTTCATCATCGCCGCGCTGATCGTCTACTGGTCCGGCTGGAAGACCGTGTCCTGGCTGCTCAGCCTGCAAATCCTGATGTTCGTGATCTACCTGATGTGCGGCCGCTTCGTCCCGACCCAGCACCTGAGCCTGGCCCAGCAAGTGCGCTCGTCGGCCTGGCTGATCGGTTTCTACGCGGTGACCATCCTGCTTTCCTGGCTCGGCAGTTTCGGCGGCATGGGTGTCATTGCCCATCCGTTCGACACCCTGGTCGTGGCCGCCTGCGCCCTCGGCATTTACTACTGGGGCGCAGCCACCGGCGTACCGGCGCACTTGGTGCAACTGGAGTCCGACGACGCTGAAAGCGACATCGAGCACAGTGCCCAGAGCGCTCCGGCCGGCGCCCGCGCCCAACTGTCCTGAGCCTGCGGAGACCTGCCATGAGCGAGCGCATCAACCTCAGCCTCGACCAGGTGTTCGACCTGGCTCACCGCGCCCTGACCCACAACGGCATGGCCGACGACCATGCCCGGGCGATCGCCGAGGTGATCACCCAGGGCCAGCGCGACGAATGCCACTCCCACGGCCTGTATAGGGTGCTGGTGTGCGTGCGTTCGCTGCGCTCGGGCAAGGTCGATCCGGCGGCGCAACCGACCGTGAGTCAGCCGGCGCCGGCCATCGTCAAGGTGGATGCACACTTCGGCTACTCGCTGCTGGCCTTCCAGCACGGCTTGCCGCAGTTGGTCGAGGCGGCGCGCAAACAGGGCGTGGCAGCACTGGTGATCCGCAACTGCTTCCACTTCTCGGCGCTGTGGCCGGAAGTGGAAGCCATCGCCGCCCACGGACTGGTGGGCATGGCGATGACCCCGAGCCATGCCTGGGTGGCGCCGGAAGGCGGCAACCGGGGCGTGTTCGGTACCAACCCGCTGGCCTTCGCCTGGCCACGGGCAGGACAGGAACCGTTCGTCTTCGACTTCGCCACCAGCGCCATCGCCCGCGGCGACATCGAACTGCACGCCCGCCAGGAGAAAGCCATTCCACTGGGCTGGGGCCTGGACACCGAAGGCCAGCCGACCACCGACGCCCGCGCCGCGCTGGACGGTGCCATGCAGACCTTCGGCGGACACAAGGGCTCGGCCCTGGCGGCAATGATCGAATTGCTGGCCGGCGCGCTGATCGGCGACCTCACCAGCGCCGACTCCCTGGCCTTCGACGCCGGGGCCGGGGCTACGCCATGCCATGGCGAACTGCTGCTGGCGTTCGATCCGCAGCGCTTCGGCGGTGACGATTTCGAGCGGGGCCAGCAACGCGCCGAGGACCTGTTCAGCGCCATCACCGGCCAGGGCGCGAGGCTGCCCTCGCAACGCCGCTTCGCCGCGCGCCAGCGCTCGCAGGCCGATGGCGTGTAGGTCGAGCGCAGCCTGCTGCAGGAAATCGAAGGCCTGTTGGCCTGACCTGACAACAACGCATTCTTGAGGGACAGACTGATGAAACAGATCCGCGTGATTGACTCCCACACCGAAGGCGAACCCACCCGCCTGGTGCTGGACGGTTTCCCGCAACCGGCCGGCGAGACCATGGCGCAAAAGCGCGATGCCCTGCGCCAGCAGCACGACCAGTGGCGCCGCGCCTGCCTGCTCGAACCCCGTGGCAACGACGTCCTGGTGGGCGCGCTGTACACGCCACCGGTATCGGAAGACGCCACCTGCGGTGTGATCTTCTTCAACAACGCCGGCTACCTGGGCATGTGCGGCCACGGCACCATCGGCCTGGTCGCATCCCTGTATCACCTGGGCAAGATCGCCCCTGGCGAGCACAAGATCGACACCCCGGTCGGCCAGGTCAGCGCCACCCTGCATGCCGACGGCGCGATCACCGTGGCCAATGTGCCGTCCTACCGCTACCGCAAGCAGGTGCCGGTGGACGTGCCGGGTTACGGCCGCGTCTTCGGCGATATCGCCTGGGGCGGCAACTGGTTCTTCCTGGTGTCCGAGCACGGCCAGGAACTGCACCTGAGCAACGTCGAGCTGCTCACCGACTTCACCTGGAAGATGCTTCGCGCCCTCGAAGACCAAGGCATCCACGGCGAAGACGGCGCGCTGATCGACCATATCGAACTGTTCGCCGACGACGCCGAGGCCGACAGCCGCAACTTCGTCATGTGCCCCGGCAAAGCCTACGACCGCTCGCCCTGCGGCACCGGCACCAGCGCCAAACTCGCGTGCCTGGCCGCCGACGGCAAGCTGGCCGCCGGCGAGCCCTGGGTACAGGCGAGCATCACCGCCAGCCGCTTCGAAGGTCGCTACGAATGGGACGGCGAGCGCATCCGTCCGTTCATCACCGGCCGCGCCTACATGACCGCCGACGCCACCCTGCTTATCGACGAAAACGACCCCTTCGCCTGGGGCATCTGAGCCCCCTGCTGTAGGAGCGAGCTCGCTCGCGAAGGACCGCCAAGCGGTCCCGCCCCCTCTCCCGACTCAAACTGAACACAAAGGACCAAGACTCATGACCACCAACATCTTCACCGGCACCATCCCCGCCCTGATGACCCCTTGCACCCCGGACCGCAAACCGGACTTCGACGCGCTGGTGAAAAAAGGCCACGCACTGATCGAAGCCGGCATGAGCGCCGTGGTCTATTGCGGCTCCATGGGTGACTGGCCGCTGCTGACCGAAGCCGAGCGCCAGGAAGGTGTGGCGCGCTTGGTGGCCGCCGGCATTCCGACCATCGTCGGCACCGGCGCGGTCAACTCCCGCGAAGCCGTGTCCCACGCCGCCCACGCCGCCAAAGTCGGCGCCCACGGCCTGATGGTGATTCCCCGCGTGCTGTCCCGCGGCGCCTCGCCGGCCGCTCAGGAAGCGCACTTCGCGGCAATCCTGGAAGCCGCGCCGAAACTGCCGGCGGTGATCTACAACAGCCCTTACTACGGCTTCGCCACCCGCGCCGACCTGTTCTTCAAGCTGCGCCGCCAGTACCCGAACCTGATCGGCTTCAAGGAGTTCGGCGGTGCCGCCGACATGCGCTACGCCGCCGAGCACATCACCTCGCAGGACCAGGACGTGATCCTGATGGCCGGCGTCGACACCCAGGTCGTGCACGGTTTCGTCAACTGCGGCGCCACCGGTGCCATCACCGGTATCGGCAACGCCCTGCCGCGCGAAGTGCTGTTGCTGGTCGACCTGAGCAAGAAAGCCGCCAAGGGTGACGCCGTCGCTCGCCGCCAGGCACTGGAGCTGTCGGACGCCCTGCAAGTGCTGTCGTCCTTCGATGAAGGCTGCGACCTGGTGCTCTACTACAAGCACCTGATGGTGCTCAACGGCGACACCGAATACAGCCTGCACTTCAACGAAACCGACGTGCTCAGCGACGCCCAGCGCAACTACGCCGAGACCCAGTACACGCTGTTCCGCCAGTGGTTCGCCACCTGGTCGGCGAGCAACAACGTCGCCTGATCCCTCGCGGCGCCTTGTGCGCCGCTTCCGTTTCTTGCCGGCTGTACGCAGCCGGCCACCCTCGAATTCATTTCAGGAGCCGTTATGACCCTGACAGGCAACATGCTCATCGGTCAGCACGCCGTAACCGGCAGCCGCGAAGCCATCCGCGCGATCGATCCGGCCACCAACCTGGTGCTCGAACCGGCTTATCCGGGCGGCACCACCGAGCAGGTGGAACAAGCCTGTGCCCTGGCCTGGTCGGCGTTCGACCGCTATCGGGAAACCTCGCTGGAAGTTCGCGCGCAGTTTCTCGAACGTATCGCCAGCGAGATCGAAGCGCTGGGTGACGAACTGATCGACCGCGCCGTGGCCGAAAGCGGCCTGCCCCGCGCCCGGATCCAGGGCGAACGCGGTCGCACCTGCGGGCAACTGCGCACCTTCGCCCGTACTGTTCGCGCCGGTGAATGGCTGGACGTGCGCGTCGACAACGCGCAGCCGCAACGCCAGCCGCTGCCCCGCGCCGACCTGCGTCAGCGCCAGGTGGCGCTGGGCCCGGTGGCCGTGTTCGGCGCCAGCAACTTCCCGCTGGCCTTCTCCGTCGCCGGCGGCGACACCGCTTCGGCCCTGGCCGCCGGCTGCCCGGTGATCGTCAAGGCCCACGGCGCCCATCCCGGCACCAGTGAACTGGTCGGCCAGGCACTGGCCCGCGCGGTGAAACACTGCGAGCTGCCAGCCGGAGTGTTCTCGCTGCTGTACGGTTCCGGTCGTGAAGTGGGCATCGCGCTGGTCTGCGACCCGCGCATCAAGGCCGTAGGTTTCACCGGCTCGCGCAGCGGCGGCATCGCCCTGTGCCAGGCGGCCGCAGCACGGGCCGAGCCAATTCCGGTGTACGCGGAAATGAGTTCGATCAACCCGGTGTTCCTCTTCCCCTCCGCCCTGCAGGCCCGCGCCGAAACACTGGCCCAGGGCTTCGTCGCCTCGCTGAACCAGGGCGCCGGGCAGTTCTGCACCAACCCCGGCCTGGTCATCGCCCGCCAAGGCGCCGACCTCGACCGCTTTATCGCCACCGCCGCCCAGCACATCTGGCAGAGCCCGGCGCAGACCATGCTCACCCCGGGCATCTTCAGCGCCTACCGCAACGGCATCGAAGCGCTGGCCGGCAACCCCAACGCCGACACCGCCGCCGCCGGCCTCGCCGCTGAAGGCCCGAACCAGTGCCAGACGCACCTGTTCGTCACCCAGGCGCGAGATTTCCTCGCCGATCCGAGCCTGCAAGCGGAGGTGTTCGGCTCCGCCTCGCTGGTGGTGACCTGCGCCGATGACGCGCAGGTCCGTCAGGTGGCCGAGCACCTCGAAGGCCAATTGACCGCGAGCCTGCACCTGGACGAAGCCGACCTCGACGACGCCCGCGCCCTGCTGCCGACGCTTGAACGCAAGGCCGGACGCCTGCTGGTCAACGGCTGGCCGACTGGCGTGGAAGTCTGTGATGCGATGGTCCATGGCGGCCCGTTCCCGGCCACCTCGGATACCCGGAGCACCTCGGTGGGGACGGCGGCGATCCTGCGTTTCCTGCGGCCGGTGTGCTACCAGGACTTCCCCGACAATCTGCTGCCTGCTGCGCTGCAACACGGTAATCCGCTGCACTTGCGGCGCCTGCTCGACGGCCAGAGAGAAGTCTGATCGATGGCCACGACCTTCACCCCCAACGTGGACATCGCCGTGGTCGGCGCCGGCATCGTCGGCGTCGCCTGCGCGCTGCAACTGGCCCGCCAGGGCCAGCGGGTGCTGCTGGTGGACCGCCAGGCGCCGGGCATGGGCGCCTCGTTCGGCAACGCCGGGCACCTGGCGACCGAGCAGGTGTTTCCCATCGCCGACCTGTCGATCCTCAAGCGCCTGCCGGCGATGCTCATGGACCCCATGGGCCCGCTGCGCCTGGACTGGAAATACCTGCCGCGAGCCTTGCCGTGGTTCACTCGCCTGCTGCTGAACCTGCGCCCGGCACCGTTTCGCCGCAGCGTGGCCGGCATTCGCGCGCTGAACGAAGGCAGCCTGGCGGCCTGGCGGCGCCTGCTGGATTCCATTGGCCGGGCGGAAATGCTCAAGCAGGACGGTTCGCTGCTGGTCTTCGAGCGCCCCGAATCCCGCCCGGCCATCGACGCCCTGCAAGCGCGCATGCGCCAGCAGAATGTCGAGGTGGAGCTGTGGCAGGCGGACGCCGTGCGCGCCGCCGCGCCGCAACTGAGCGAGCATCTGTTGGGCGGTCTGTTCTTCCCCGCGACCGGGCACTTCCTCGATCCGCACCAGGCGGTGGAAGCACTGTTCGACGCCGCCACGGCTGCGGGCGTGCAGTTCGTTCAGCGCGACGTACAGGGCGGGCAACTCAAGGCCGACGGCGTCGCGTTGCGCACCGAACAGGGCGAACTGGTGGTGCCTCGGGTGCTGATCGCCTGCGGCGCGCATTCGGCTCACCTGACCGAAGCGCTGACCGGCACGCGGGTGCCGCTGGATACCGAACGCGGCTATCACCTGATGCTGCCCCGCGAGCACGACCGGCTGCCGTTCGCCGTCACCTCGCTGGAGCGCAAGTTCATCATGACGCCCATGTCCGGCGGCCTGCGTTTGGCCGGCACCGTCGAATTCGCCGGACTCCAGCGCCCGGCTAACATGGCCCGGGCCTGGCAGTTGCAGCGGCTGAGCCAGGGCCTGTTCAAGCGCGAACTGAATGCCGAAGCGGCGACGCCGTGGATGGGCTTTCGGCCTTCGCTGCCGGATTCGTTGCCGGTGATTGACCGGGTGTGCGAAGGCCGTGTGCTGCTGGCTTTCGGTCATCAACATCTGGGGCTGACCCAGGCGGCGGTGACGGCGGAGATGGTCGCAGCATTGGCGGGCTCGGCGACGCCCGCCACTGCGTTGCCGAACGTCGCAGCCTATCGGCTCGCGCGTTTCTAGTGAGTCGAGTCCACCAGCACTTCTTCGCCCAACGCCCCGTTGGCGGGTAGCGGCTGATTGGTCGAGTTGGCGGCGCGCATCACCCTGATCGCACGCGCGCCGACGGACTGGGCGGAACTGATGTCGCTGTCGGAGTCACCGTAGTAGAGGTGCACACCACGGTCCTGGAGAAAGCGCGCCTTCTCCGGGCCGGAGGTGAACACCACCGGTTGCATGTCCCTGATGGCGAAAGCCTGCTTGAGGATCGCGGTGACCTGCTCACCCTCGGTCTGCGGTCGGGCGGTGACGAAAAACAGCGTGTCGCCGCGACGCTGATGCAGGTCGATCAGGGCACGGGCCACGTCCTTGGGAATCGAATAGCGGTCACAGCCCGCATTGGTTTCCGTCCAGAACGCCCTGTTCTTCAGGTAGTCGTTGCTGCCCGGCGAATACTTCTGCTGGCCCTCGTAGAAACAGGGGCTGGAGAACAACACGGTGTCGTCGATATCGAACCCTACCGCCATCGGCGCCGTGTCGCCGAGACTGCTGGTGAGTTGCTGCAGGGTAATCCAGTGCACACCGGCAGGGCGCGACGGGTCGGAACATCCCGCCAGGGTCAGCGCCAGCAATGCGGCCAGCATCCGTTGGAAAGTACGCACACAAACCTCTCGTTTCGAAAGTGGAGACCTTGTCACTCGCTGGCGCCACACCCGTGGTGCCCGACAAGGGGCCTACCTGAATAACTGACAGTCATGTCAATTTCGTTTCGATACGCCAGGTTTCGTCAGCAACTGATACCCGCATCCCATTACCGGTTCCAGACTGTTCAACAAACAGTCTATTTAGACCCTTACAGCCTGCCACCGCCCCCTTCAATCGCATCGTTTTTCCGGGATTGATATCTTTTTGCCACTCGACAGCGAGCACTTAATCAAACTGTAACGTCCTCCTCCTAGGGTGTTCCTGACATCAGTGACAGCTTTGAAAGGTTTCGCACCGAGGGCTCTCACAACACAGTCGAAGTAGCCGCGCCGTTATCAGCCGGCCGACGAACAAAAGTGGAGAGCCAAGGCAATGCGCAGTTGGGAAGAACCGAAAAAGAAACGCGTGCATATCGAAATCATCCCGATGATCGACGTGATGATGTTCCTGCTGGTGTTTTTCGTGCTGATCAGCCTGAACGTGATTCCGGCCCTGGGCATCAAGACCCAGTTGCCCGGCGCCGCCCACGCCCAGCAGTTGAAACCGCAGAACAAGGCGGTGATCACCCTCGGCCTGAATGAGCGTTTGCAACTCGACGGCCAGGACCTCGGCGAAGACGCATTGGTCGCGCAATTGAAGACCCTGGAAAACACCAGCGAGAAACTGGTGATCATCCTCAACAGCGACCGAGACGTTGAAGTCGGTCGGCTCGTGGCCGTGATGGACCTGCTCAAGAGCAACGGTTTTTCCTCCGTCTCCATCGCCACGCGAAAGCTGTAAGCCATGTCGGTCCTGTTCAAATCGCGAAAAGTCATCGCGTGCCTGCCGGCCATCTGCCTGCTGGTGATCGCTGTCCAGAGCGCCCTCAAGGCGGAGTTGAAGATCACCCCGAAGTACGACGAAACCACGGTGGAGGTGGCACTGATCGATCCGGCGGACCTGCAGCCGGAACCGGTTCCGCCGCCTCCGCCGCCAGAACCGGAACCTGTGCCCGAGCCACTGCCCGAGCCGGACCCGGAGCCGGTGGTCGAACTGCCGGAGCCGCCGCCCAAGCCCAAGCCAAAACCGCCTGAGCCCAAGCCGCAGCCGCCCAAGCCGAAACCCCAGGTGGCCAAGCCGGCACCACCCCAGCCCGCCGCGCAACCAGCAGTGGCTCCGGCAGTGGCAAGCAAACCGCCAGCGGCCGCGACACCGGCGCCACCACCACCGCCGGCGCCGCCCAAGGTCAACATCGCGGCATTGGAAAACAGCTACATCGCCGCGCTGCACGCGGAGTTGGAGAAGTACAAGCAATACCCGCGAGGCCGCGAGGCATCGCTGCAACGTCCGGAGGGCAGTGTCGTGATCTGGCTGCTGATCGACCGGGGAGGAAAGGTGCTCGATTCGGGCATCGAGAAGAAAGCCGTGAGCATGCTGCTGAACAAGGCAGCGCAAACCAGCTTGCGCCGTATCGAGCAAGTAAGGCCCTTTCCCGAGGCAGTGTTCGAGGGCAGGGATAAGTACCGTTTCATCGCGACGCTTGTTTACAACATAGAAAACTAGGTTCCCCGGAAAGTGCCCAGCCGACGATCGCTCAGATCGCCGGGCGGGCCTCTGCACGCGCGAAACCTGGCATCTGTCTTCACACGATCAATCACAAACAAGGGAGGGAAGCTTGGTGAAACTCAATCGGCTGTTCGTCATGATGTTGACCGTTGGTTGCGGCGGTTGGACCGCCTCGACACTGGCGGAAGACTCCGTCGATATCGGTAGCGTCAACGTTACCGGTCAAACCGTGGGCAACGGTTTGATGGTGCAGGAGGAAGCGGCCAAGGCGCGCTCCACGGTCACCAAGGAAGCCCTGGACAAGATGAGTCCGACAAGCAACGGTATCGACAAGCTGAAATACACGCCCGGCATCAACGTCTCCAGCGACGACAGCACCGGCCTGAGCGGTTTCAACTTCACCATGCGCGGCATGAAATCCGACCAGATCGGCATGACCATGGACGGCGTGCCGATCAACGACTCGGGCAGCTTCGAGGTGTACCCGAACCTGCTGGGCGACCCGGAAAACCTCCAGGAAGTCTTCGTGACCCAGGGCTCCTCCGAACTGGATGCGCCGCATATCGGTTCCAGCGGCGGCAACATCGGCCTGGTCTCGATGGCTCCGAGCAAGGACGCCGGGGTGTTCTTCAAACAGACCGTTGGCAGCAACAACCTGAGCAAGACCTTCGTTCGCCTGAACACCGGTGAATACAACGGCCTGAGCAACTACATTTCCGCGTCGAAAACCAACAGCGACAAATGGAAAGGCAAAGGCGACCTGGACGCCGAGAAGTTCGAACTCAACAGCCTGTTCAAGTTCGGCGAAGGCAACTCGATCCAGGGCATCATCAAGTACCACAAGCAGGAAAACTACAACTACGTTTCCCCGAGCCTGGCGCAGTACAAGTCGGACCACGACTACGATTTCCCCAACGTACCGACCTACAACCCGACCACCGGCAAGCTCACCACCGCCAGCTACGAGACCAGTCGCAACCCGTACGAAAACGTCACGGCATCGGTCACCAGCCGCTGGCAGTTGCGCGATGACCTGCAACTGACCGTCGCGCCTTACTACTACTGGGCCAACGGCGGCAGCTACCGCGCCTTCGGTTCGCCAGCCACCCTCACCCGAACCACCAACAGCTCCGGCAACTATGACCTGAGCAACCTCAAGACCACCGCCCAGTACAACGCCGACGGCGACCCGGTCAGCGGCCGTTACTACCGTCCGTCCTGGACCGAAACCTGGCGTCCGGGGGTCAACACCAAGCTGAGCTGGGCGTTCAACGACGAACACAACATCGACTTCGGCTACTGGTACGAACGCGCCCGCCAGCGCCAGACCCAACCGTTCATCTACCTTGAAGCCGATGGCAGCCCGACCGACATCTGGGGCAACTACGAGAGTTCCAACCAGGTCAGGGACGCCAACGGCAAGGTTGTACAGGGCCGCAACTACTTCACCATCACCCCGGTGCACAAACTGTTCGTCCAGGATACCTGGACCGCTACCCCCGACCTGACCCTGACCATGGGCCTGGCCTACGAGCACTCCACCCGTGACGGCGACCTGAAGGCCAGCCTCTACGACACGCCTGAAAAGCGCGACAAGACCTACCACGAGTTCCTCCCGAGCTTCAGCGCGCGCTACCAGATCGACGAGGACAACCAGGCGTTCTACAACGTCACCCGCAACATGCGCACACCGCCCAACTACGTGCTCTACAACGCCGGGGACTCGATCAGCCTCAAACCCGAGCTGAGCTGGAACCAGGAGTTGGGCTGGCGCTACGCCACCGATGACATGGCGTTGTCGGCCACGCTGTTCTACCTCAAGTTCAAGGATCGCCAGGTGTCGAGCCGCGACGAGGTCACCGGTGACTACCTGATGCTCAACGTCGGCAAGGTCGAGAACAGAGGTGTCGAACTGGAGTTCAGCGGCCTGCTGCCGCACAACTTCAACTACTACGCCTCCTACACCTACACCGAGGCCGAGCAGCAGAACGACACCCTCTACTACGGTGTGTACGTGCCGACCAAGGGCAAGCAGATCGCCGGCGTGCCGAAGAACATGTTCAACCTGAGCCTGGGCTACGACGACGGTCGCTTCTACGGCAACGTCATCGGCAAGTTCGTCGACAACCAGTTCGGCGACCTGACCAACGACCAGAGCATCCCGCACTACACCACCGTCGACATGAACGTCGGCTACCGCTTGCCGGTGAACAAGAAGTTCGTCAAGGACGCCACCGTGCGCCTGTCGCTGAACAACGTGTTCAACCGCGAGTACCTCTCCGGCGTGCAGACCACCACCTTCAACTCGGTGCGCTACAACGGCAGCGGCTCGGCCTTCGCCGGCGCCCAGACGCCTTACTACACCATCGGCGAAGAGCAGACGGTCGCGCTCTCCGTGGAAGCCAACTTCTAACCCTGTCTTCTAACCCAGAGCCAGGACCGGCCCGCGAGCCGGTCCTGCCCCGTGCCTGAACCGCCAGAGGTAACCCGCCATGAACATGGACCTGCTCCACGACATCACCTTCTACATCATGTACGGCGCTGCCGCCCTCGCCGCCTTCGTGGTCGTGGAACGCGGCATTTTCTTCGCCCACAACCTGCGCCGCGCCCGCGCCCTGGAAGCGGCCCTGCACCAGAAGGTGCGCCACTTCGACGAACTGCCCGCCGAACTGCGCCAGCGCGACAGCCTGCCGTTGCAGTTGCTGCGTCAGCTCTTCGACGGCCGCGTCGGCCTGCATTCGCACAATGAGCTGGAAGACCTCGGCCAGGCGATCTACATCGCCATGCGCGGCAAGCTCAACCATGGCCTGTGGATCCTCGAAGCGGTGGTCGCCGGCGCACCGTTGCTGGGCTTGCTCGGCACCATTCTCGGCATCATCGACACCTTCAAGGCGCTGGCCGAAGCCGGTGTTTCCGACCCGGGCGAAGTCTCTCGCGGCATCGGTACTGCGCTGTACGCCACCGCCCTGGGGATTGCCATCGCGCTGGTCGGCCTGGTGTTCAACAGCCACCTTCAAGACCGCCTCGAACTGATCAACGACAACCTGAAGATGCTCCTGCTGCGCGCCGGCATGGGCACCGCCTTCAGCACCCGGCCCGTTACCGCGCCGGCTGCCTCCAGCCTGCAACCTGCCTGACCGGCCGAGGATCGTCATGCCGCATCCACGTCTTGCCTTACGTCCCCTGCCGCTGCTGCTGGCGGCCCTGCTGCTGGCCAGCGGCTGCCAACCGGCGAAGCCGCCGGTCAACGTCACTATCGCCGCCCTCAACGATTTCCACGGCAACCTGCAACCGAGCCCGTTCCAGAACGGCGAGGTCAAGCTCAAGGCCGGCGGCATCGGTCCGCTCAGCGGTGCGTTGGGCGAGTTGCGCAAGCAGGATCCGCAACTGCTGCTGGTGGGCGTGGGCGACATGGTCGGCGGCAGCCCGCCGATCTCCTCGATGTGGGCCGACGAGCCCAGCCTGAAAGCGCTGAACCTGCTGGACCTGAAATTCTCCGTGGTCGGCAACCATGAGCTGGACCACGGCAAGGCCGAGTTGCTGCGGCAAATCAACGGCGGCTGCCAGTCCGACCGCGCCGCCCAGGCGTGCCAGTTCGACAAGGACTTCAAAGGCGCGGGCTTCCCCTACCTCTCCGCCAACCTGATGGACCGCCAGACCGGCAAGGCGCTGTTCCCGGCCTACCGCATCGAACAGGCCCACGGGGCGAAGATCGCCTTCGTCGGCGCCACCCTCAGGAACGTCGATGCCTACGTCAGCGCCAACAGCATGAAAGGCCTGTACACCATCGATGAAGCCGAGGCGATCAACGCCCTGCTGCCGGAGTTGACCGCGCAAAAGGTCGATGCCGTCGTCGCGGTGATCCACCAGGGCGGCGCCACCCCGGAGCGCTTCGACCAGCAGGAATGCAGCCAGTTGAGCGGCGACGTGGTGGACGTAGCCAAGCGGCTCGACCCGACGATCAAAGTGGTGCTCACCGCCCACACCCACGAAGGCTACCTGTGCCGTGTCGGCGACAAGCTGGTGACCCAGGGCGCCTCCTTCGGCCGCCTGCTGACCCACCTGACCCTGACCGTGGATACCGACAAGCACCAGTTGCTCGACGTCAAAGCCAACAACCTGGTGGTGGACGCCCAGCGCTACCACGCCAGCTCCGAAATCGCTCCGTTGCTGGCGGAAATCGAAACCCGCAGCCAGGCGCAACTGAGCAGACCGGTGGCCCGCCTGGGCGCCCGCGAAGTGCTGCGTGCCACCAACGAGGCCGGCGAATCGGCCATGGGCGACCTGATCGCCGACGCGCACCTGGCCGCCACCCGCGCCCTCGGTGCCCAGGTCGCGTTGATGAACCAGGGCGGCATGCGCATGGATATCAGCCTGGAGGACGGCCAGGAGCAGGTGAATTACGGCCAGGTCGCCACCGTGCAGCCGTTCAACAACAGCCTGATCCTGCTCACCCTGACCGGCGCGCAACTGCGGCAACTGCTGGAGCAGCAATGGCAGGACGGCAGCATGGGTTTCTATCCGCTGCAACCTTCGGCCTCGCTGACCTACCGCTGGGACGACCGCCAGCCGAAGGGCCAGCGCGTGCTCGCAGGCAGCCTGCTGGTCGACGGCCAGCCGGTGCAGCCGGAGCAGCCCTACCGCATCGTCATGAACAGCTTCCTCGCCGAGGGCGGCGACAACTTCAGCGTGCTCAAACAGGCCAGTGACCGCCTCGACACCGGGATCAACGACCTCGACGCGATGATCAGCTACCTGCAGGAACGTGATCGCGCGGGCCAGCCCGGCGGCCTCGCCGAGGCGCAGCAGCGCATCCAGAAAGCCACAGCGCAGGTGGCCAGCAATGCGCAGTGAAGACTGGCAAACGCTGCAGGATCGCCTGTTGCCGGAGGCTATCGCCGCCGCCGACAGCGCCTGGTGCCCGCACTCGGAGTTCCCCGTGGGCGCCGCGTTGCTGACCGCCGACGGCAAGGTGATTCGCGGCTGCAACGTGGAGAACGTGTCCTATGGACTGACCAACTGCGCCGAGCGCAGCGCGCTGTTCAGCGCCATCAGCCAGGGCCTGGCACCGGGCAGTTTCAAGGCGCTGCTGGTGTACGCGCCCAAGGTGCCGGTGATTTCGCCTTGCGGTGCCTGTCGCCAGGTGATGGTGGAACTGCTGGCGCAGGACTGCCCGGTGATCTGCGTCGGCCACGACAGCGCGGCAACGCGCCACTGGACCGCCGGGCAATTGCTGCCCGGCGCCTTCATCGAGTTTTGACCAGACCCGCCAGACCGACCGCAGACGTCGGCGGCGCTTACTTGAATCCTCCGGGGAAATGATCGATGGGCTTCATCGGTATCGTGGTGTTGTTGCTGTTGGCGGTGGCGCTGTCCAGTAACCGCAAGGCCATCCGTTTGCGCACCGTCGGCGCGGCGTTCGCCGTGCAGGCCGGGCTGGGCGCATTCGCCCTGTACGTGCCCTGGGGCCAAAGCACCCTGGGCGGTATCTCCGAGTCGGTGAGTTCGCTGCAGGGCTACGCCGATCAGGGCATCAGCTTCATCTTCGGCGGCTTGAGCAGCAGCAAGATGTTCGACGTCTTCGGCACTGGCGGCTTCGTCTTCGCCATCCGCGTGCTGCCGCTGATCGTGTTCTTCAGCAGCTTCATCGCCGTGCTGTATTACCTGGGCGTGATGGACCTGGTGATCCGGGTGATCGGCGGCGGCCTGCACCGCGTGCTGGGCACCAGCCGCACCGAGTCGATGGCCGCCACGGCGAACATCTTCGTCGGCCAGACCGAGGCGCCCATGGTGATCCGCCCCTTCATCCGGCGCCTGACCCGCTCCGAGCTGTTCGCGGTCATGGCCGGCGGCATGGCCTCGGTGGCCGGTTCGATGCTGATCGGCTATGCCAGCCTGGGCGTCGAACTGAAATACCTGATTGCCGCAAGCTTCATGGCCGCTCCGGGTGGATTGCTGATGGCCAAGCTGATGGAACCGGAAACCGAAACCCCGCAGCAGCGCCCGGACGACGTGCCCCAGGACCACGGCGACAAACCGGCCAACGTTATCGACGCCGCCGCCCTCGGCGCCTCGTCCGGCCTGCAGCTCGCGCTGAACGTCGGCGCCATGCTGCTCGCCTTCATCGCCCTGATCGCCCTGTTCAACGGCATCCTCAGTTGGAGCGGCAACTGGTTCGGGGTCCCGGAACTGAGCATGCAACTGATCCTCGGCTACCTGCTGGCGCCCCTGGCCTTCGTCCTGGGCGTGCCCTGGAGCGAAGCCATCACCGCCGGCGGCCTGATCGGCGAAAAGCTGGTGCTCAACGAGTTCGTGGCCTACGTCGACTTCGCCGCCCACCTCGACCCGGCGCAAGCCGCCGCCAAGGGCGTGGCGGTGCTGTCCACGCAGACCCAGGTGATCATCACCTTTGCCCTGTGCGGCTTCGCCAACCTCGCCTCCATCGGCATCCAACTGGGCAGCCTGGGTGTGATGGCCCCCGAGCGACGCCCGGACATCGCCCGTCTGGGCCTCAAGGCGGTGGTGGCCGGCACCCTGTCCAACCTGATGAGCGCGGCACTCGCCGGGCTCTTCCTGGCCATCTGAACCGAATCCAATGAATGCGTGTGAACTGACATGACCGAACTCGATGCAAAGCACTCGCGCACGCTGATTGCGCTGATGGACCTCACCTCCTTGAACGACGATGACAGCGACGCGCACATCGTCGAGTTGTGCCACAAAGCCACAACCCCGGCCGGCCACGTGGCCGCGGTCTGCGTGTACCCGCGCTTCGTTGCCCTGGCACGCAAGACCCTCGATGAACTCGGCGCGCAGACCGTGGCGGTGGCCACCGTGGTCAACTTCCCCGCCGGCAGCGCACCCGTTGACGAAGTGCTCGAACAGACCCGCCAGGCCCTGGCCGACGGCGCCGATGAAATCGATATGGTCTACCCCTGGCGCGCGCTGCTGGCCGGCGATGCCGACAGCGGCTTCGCCCTGGTCCGCGCCTGCAAGGCGCTGTGCGCAGACCGCGCAGTGCTCAAGGTGATTCTGGAGACCGGCGAGCTGGCGTCCCCGGCGCTGATCCGCCAGGCCAGCCTGGATGCCATCGATGCCGGCGCCGACTTCATCAAGACCAGCACCGGCAAAGTGAAGGTCAATGCCAGCGTCGAGGCGGCGCGGATCATGCTCGAATGCATCGCCACGAGCGGCACCCACGTTGGCCTGAAACCGGCGGGCGGCATCAGGACGCTGGCCGATGCGCGGGTCTATCTGCAACTGGCCGAACAGATCAATGGCCCGCACTGGATCTCGCCGCGGCATCTGCGCCTGGGCGCTTCCAGCCTGCTCGACGACCTGCTGCGCCACCTCGGCACGGACACGGCCAGCCCGACGCGAGGAGCGTACTGATGGCCTGGCTCCCACAGGAAGTGATCCGCCGCAAACGCGACGGCAAGGTGCTCGACGATGCGGATATCCGCCGCTTCGTCAGCGGCATCACCGATTTCAGCATCAGCGAAGGCCAGGCGGCCGCCTTTGCCATGGCCGTATTGCTCAAGGGACTCAACGTCGAGGAGCGCATTGCCCTGGCCTCGGCGATGCGTGACTCCGGCCGGGTGCTGAGCTGGAACCTGCCCGGGCCGGTGGTGGACAAGCACTCCACCGGCGGCATCGGCGACCTGGTCAGCCTGCCGCTCGCGCCACTGCTGGCGGCTTGCGGCTGCTACGTGCCGATGATCTCCGGGCGCGGCCTCGGTCACACCGGCGGCACCCTCGACAAGCTCGACAGCATCCCCGGCTACGACAGCCAGCCGGATATGGCGAAGCTGCGCGAGGTGGTGGCCGGGGTCGGCTGCGCCATCATCGGCCAGACCAACGACCTGGCGCCGGCGGACAAGCGCCTGTACGCCATCCGCGATGTCACCGGCACGGTGGAGTCGATCGACCTGATCATCACCTCGATCCTGAGCAAGAAACTGGCAGCGGGCCTTGATGTGCTGCTGATCGACGTGAAGATGGGCAATGGTGCATTCATGGCCCTGCCCGGCGATGCCACGGCACTGGCCGAAAGCATCGTCGCCGTGGCCAATGGCGCAGGGGTCCGCACCCGGGCGCTGATCACCGACATGAGCCAGCCCCTGGCCCGCTCGGCGGGCAATGCCCTGGAAGTCGAGGAAGCCATCGCCCTGCTGCGCGGTGAAGTGCGTAGCCCGCGCCTGTGGGAGGTGACCCTGGCCCTGGCGGAACAGACCCTGCTCTGCGCCGGGCTCGCCAGCAGCCTCGAACTGGCCCGCGAGCAACTGCTTGCCGCCTGGCACAGCGGTGCGGCACTGCAGCGTTTCCAGCGCATGGTCGAGGCCCTTGGCGGCCCCGCCGACCTGACCGAGCGCCCCGACGCGCACCTGCCGGCCGCACCGGTGGTGATCCCGGTGCCGGCACCGCAAGCGGGCATCGTGCACAGCATCGACACCCGCGCCATCGGTCTGGCGGTGGTCAACCTCGGCGGCGGTCGACGCAACCCGCAAGACCCGATCGACCCCGCCGTGGGGCTCACCCGCCTGTGTTTCCCCGGCGAAGCGGTCGGCCCCAACCAGCCTCTGGCACGGGTGCACGCCCGCGACCTGGCCCAGGCCGAGCAGGCCGCCGCTGCGGTGCAGGCGGCCTACCGCATTGCCGGCGTGCCCTTCGAGGCGCCCGCGCTGATTTCCCGCCTGTGCCTGGAGCCGCAATGAAGCGCGCCCTGCTGCTGGTCCTCGACTCCCTGGGTATCGGCGCCAGCGCCGACGCCGAGCGCTTCGGCGATGCCGGCGCCAACACCCTGCTGCATATCGCCGAGGCCTGTGCCCGCGGCGAGGCCGATGATCGCGGACGCCAGGGGCCACTGCACCTGCCGAACCTGGCGCGACTCGGCCTGGGTCATGCCACGGCCCTCAGTGGCGGCGTCTTCCCGCCGGGCCTGCGCGCCGACGGTCCGGTCGAGGGCGCGTGGGGTTACGCCAGGGAATTGTCCAGCGGCAAGGACACACCGTCCGGCCACTGGGAAATTGCCGGCGTGCCGGTGCTGTTCGACTGGGGTTATTTCCCCGCGCCGGAACACAGCTTTCCACCCGAACTGCTGAACGCACTGATTACCCGCGGCGAGCTGCCCGGCACCCTCGGCAACTGCCACGCCTCGGGCACCGCGATCATCGAACGGCTCGGCGACGCGCACGTTCGCAGCGGCCAGCCGATTCTCTACACCTCAGCCGACAGCGTACTGCAGATCGCCGCCCACGAAACCCGTTTCGGCCTGGAGCGGCTGTACGCCCTGTGCGAACTGGCCCGCGAACTGTGCAACCCCTACGGCATCGGCCGGGTCATCGCCCGGCCGTTCCTCGGCGACAGCGCCGCGCATTACCGGCGCACCGGCAACCGCCGCGACTATGCGGTGCCACCGCCGGCGCCGACCCTGCTCGAGCGCCTGTGCGCCAGCGGCGGCCAGGTGTTCGCCGTTGGCAAGATCGGCGACATCTTCGCCCACCAGGGCATCAGCCGGCAGTACAAGGGCGACGGCAACGCCGCGCTGTTCGATGCCACGTTGCAGGCCCTGGCCGATGCACCGGACAACACCCTGGTGTTCAGCAACTTCGTCGACTTCGACATGCTCTACGGCCACCGCCGCGATACTGCCGGCTACGCCGCGGCCCTCGAAGCCTTCGACCAGCGCCTGCCTGAACTGCTGGCGCAGATGGGCCCGCAGGATCTGCTGATCCTTGCCGCCGACCACGGCTGCGACCCCAGCGCGCCGGGCAGCGACCACACCCGCGAACACATCCCGGTGCTCGCCTGGGGCAACGGCGTCAGCGCCGGCAGCCTTGGCGAGCGGGATACCTTCGCCGATATCGGCCAGACCCTGGCCGCCTTTTTCGGCATGCCGCCCTGCACCCACGGGCGCTCGTTCCTCTCGACACATTTCACCTCACCCTCACCCCGCGGCCAGTGCGCCGCGCCACGGAGTACCTGCAAATGAATGCACGCCAATCCCTGCGTAACGGCCTGATGCTGGTCGCCGGCTTGTGGGCCGGCCAGGTCCTGGCCTGGGGCCAACAGGGCACGGCCCTGGTCGGCGAACTGACCCAGCGCCAGCTCACCCCCGAGGCGAAGGCCGAGGCCGGGCGCCTGCTGGGCCTGATCAAGCAGACCGACTTCGCCGTGGTGGCCAACTGGGCCGGCAACCTGGACCAGAACCCACAGACCAAAGAGCTGTGGCAGCAAACCAAAAACCAGCGGCTGGTGATCTACAAGGCTGACGATTGCACCTTCCAGCTCCCGCGCGACTGCCCGGACGGCATCTGCAGCGTCGCCGCCATCGAACGGAATCGCGCCGCCCTGGCCGATCCCAAGGCGCCCAACCAGACGCGCCTGATGGCCCTGCTGTTCCTGATCCACCACACCAGCGATGCCAGCTCGCCGCTGAACAACAGCTTCAAGGACGACAAGGGCGGCTACGACTTCCCGGTCAAGGCCGGCGGCAAGACCTACAACCTGCGCCAGGTGTGGGATGACTTCCTGCTCGGCTCGGCCAAGCTGGACGTGAAGACCTACGCCGACAAGCTACAGAAAGACCTTCCCGCAGCCGACTCGGACAACCCCGCGCAGTGGTCGCAACAGGCCTGCCAGATCGTTCGCGACGGCGGCATCTACCCGCAAAAGGCCGAGAAGAAACGCAAGTTGCCCACCCATCGCGCCCAGGGCGATGACGACAGCGGCGATATCGACTACGCCGCCAAGAACATCGAATACAACCGCTCCGGCAAGGACTACAGCCGTGGCGACAAGCTGATGAACGAAAAACCGCGTGACGGCGCGGGCGACGGCATCGACGGCAAGTACATGAGCACCTTCGTGCCGGTTGCCGAGAAACAGGTGCAGCTAGCCTCCGCCCGCCTTGCCCGACTGCTCAACGCCGCGTTGGTCGCCGGTCGTCCCGCGTCCTGAATCCCCTTTTGGCCGGGGTGGTCTTGCCGGCCATTTTTTTCTTCGCTTAACGTGAGTAGCCATGAACTCTCCAAGCCTGCGTTTCCTGCCGTTACTGCTTGCCCTCGGCCTCGCCGGTTGCGCCGCTACGCCCCCCTCCGGTAAGGGCGAACAGCGTGTGTCACTGATGACCTGGAACGTCGAAAACCTGTTCGACACCGTCCACGACGAGGGCAAGGAAGATTTCGCCTACCTGCCGCGCAGCGTGAAGCAGGCACATCCCGATTACCTGGCGACCTGCGCCAGAATCACCGTGGCGGCCTGGCGCGACGAGTGCGAGAACAACGACTGGACCGATGCCCGGCTGGACGAAAAACTCACCCGCCTGGCGGGCGTCATTGGCCAGATCGGCAACGGGCGCGGTCCCGATATCCTGCTGCTGGAAGAAGTGGAAAACCTGAACGTGGTGGACATGCTCAACGCCCGCCTCGGCACGTCCGACTACCAGACCCGCGTGTTGCTGGAAGGCTGGGACGAGCGTGGTATCGACACCGCCGTGCTGAGCCGCCTGCCGCAGTGGGATCGACCGATCCTGCACAAGGTCCCCTACCGCAACGAGAACGGCGACAGCTCCGATAAAACCGGCAAGACCCGCGGCATTCTCGAAGTACGCCTGCTCCTGCCGGACGGCCAGAAAGCCTCGGTGTTCGCCGTGCACCTGCCCTCCGGCGGCGGCCCCGGCTATCTTCGGCGCCAGGCGGTGGACTACCTGGCCGAGCTCAAGCGTCAGTTGCCTGCGGATGTGCTGCCGATCGTCGGTGGCGACTTCAACATCAACGCCGGCGAAGAGCGCCAGCACCGCTACATCGCCGACCGCCTCACCAGCACCTGGAGCGTGTCGCACCTGATCGGCTGCAACGACTGCAAGGGCAGCTATTACTACCACCGCAACCGCGAGTGGTCGTTCTTCGACATGCTGCTGTTCCCGCAGCAAATGACCACCACCGGTTTCAACGGCTGGAAGGTCGATCCCGCCAGCATCCGCCTGCCTCATCAGAGCCGCTATCAAGTGAACAAATGGGGCTCGCCGGCGCGCTTCGAGGGCGGCAAATACCCCGAGGGCGTCTCCGATCACTGGCCGATGTACGCGGAGATCCATCGCTGACAGAATTGTCCGACAAGACTGTGGCTCCAGCGACCCTGGCACGCGTCCCACGTCAACGAAATCACCCGGTGTTTGTAGTAGCGTTGCCGCCACAAGTGGCAACGCCAAGGAACGGAATGACAAACCACAAGATCAACATCCGGCGCAAAAACGTCGAGAAAATCCTCTTGGCTGCCGAACAGGTCTTCGCCGAACAGGGCCACGCGGGCACCTCCATGTCCGACATCGCCAAGCGCGCCGACCTGCCCCGCTCGAACCTGCATTACTACTTCACCACCAAGGACGACCTGTACCGCGAAGTGCTGGTCAACCTGCTCAAGGTATGGGAGCGCGAAGGCGCCTGCTTCGTGCACTTCGACGACCCGCGCGTGGTGCTGACCAGCTACGTGCGCGAAAAGATGACCCACTCGCGCATCCGCCCCCATGGCTCGAAACTCTGGGCCAACGAGATCATGCACGGCGCCCCGCTGTTCCGTGACATCCTCGACGAACACCTGTTCGCCGGCGCCAAGTTCAAGGAGAACAAGATTCGCCAGTGGGTAGAGGAAAAACGTATCCGCGACGTTGAACCGTTCGCGTTGCTCTACATGATCTGGGCCTCGACCCAGCACTACGCCGACTTCGACTACCAGGTCAGGGCGCTCAACGATCACCAGCCGCTGAGCGACGAACAGTTCGAGCGGGCCGTGCAGACCGTGACGGCGGTGGTGTTGCGGGGGATCGGACTGGAGCCCTGAGACCGCTGTCGGCCTTTCGGGCGTTATCGCTTCGCTGTGGCGTCCCGAGAAGCCAGCGCCCCAAGCCATCTAAAAAAAAGATATACACTGCCAGGCACCAACAAAACTCATAAAAGCCTCCCCGCCATGATGACCCTGCGCCAGATCCGTCATTTCATCGCCGTCGCCGAAACCGGGTCGATTTCCGCCGCCGCCCAGGCGGTGTTCATTTCCCAGTCCACCCTGACCCTGGCGATCCAGCAACTGGAAGAGGAAATCGGCGTCAGCCTGTTCAGCCGTCACGCCAAGGGCATGACCCTGACCCACCAAGGCCATCAGTTCCTGCGCCAGGCGCACCTGATCCTCGCCACGGTGGATAACGCCAAGCGCAGCCTGCAACAGAGCACCGACCAGGTCGCCGGGCAATTGACCATCGGCGTGACCAGCCTGGTCGCCGGTTATTACCTCGCCGACCTGCTGACCCGCTTCCAGCGCGCCTACCCCAACGTCGAAATCCGCGTGACCGAAGACGAACGGCCGTATATCGAGCACCTGCTGGTGGCCGGCGAAATCGACGTCGGCGTGCTTATCCTGTCCAACCTCGAAGACCGCCTGGCCCTGCAGACCGAGGTCCTCACCCACTCGCCGCACCGTCTCTGGCTGCCGGCCCAGCACCCGCTGCTGGAGCGCGACAGCATCAGCCTCGCCGATGTCGCGGACGAGCCGCTGATCCAGCTCAATGTCGATGAAATGGAGCAGAACGCCCGGCGCATGTGGGCCGGCGCCGGCCTGCAGGCACGCATCAGCCTGCGCACGGCGTCCACCGAGGCGGTGCGCAGCCTGGTGGCGGCGGGCCTCGGCGTGTCGATCCAGCCGGACATGACCTACCGCCCCTGGTCGCTGGAAGGCGACATCATCGAGGCGCGGCCGCTGGCCGATCTCAACCAGACCCTCGATATCGGCCTGGCCTGGCGCCGGGGTACGGCGCGGCCGGCGCTGGTGGACCCGTTCCTGACCGTAGCCCGCGAACCGGGCAGCGCCCGCAAGCCATCTATTTAATCGAACGCCCCCTTCAATATTTAGAATTTGTCGACCTGCGCACACCGCTCTAGGCTCTGTAAGAAATATCGCCCACCCCTGGCGAGCGAATAATTAAAACAACAGAGAACTCGAAGAATGTCCGGTGCGCACTCGACCCCGCTGTCCACAGCCTTGTTGATCGATGGCGAACTGGTTGCCGGCGCGGGCCTGGCCGAGCCAATCTTCAACCCGGCCAACGGCGAAGTGCTGACGCAGATCGCCGAGGCCAGTACCGAACAGGTCGAGGCGGCGATCCAGGTCGCCCACCGCGCCTTTGCCACCTGGTCGCGGACCACGCCGCAACAGCGTTCGAACATTCTCCTGGCCATCGCCGATGCCATGCAGCGGCAGGCCGATCACCTGGCCCGCCTCGAAGCCCTCAACTGTGGCAAGCCGCTGCACCTGGCGCGCCAGGACGACCTGCCGGCCGCCATCGACGTGTTCCGCTTTTTCGCCGGCGCCGTGCGCTGCCAGACCGGGCAACTGGCCGGTGAATACCTGCCCGGCTACACCAGCATGGTCCGCCGCGATCCGCTGGGCGTGGTGGCGTCCATCGCGCCGTGGAACTACCCGATCATGATGGCCGCGTGGAAGATCGCCCCGGCCCTCGCCGCCGGCAACACCCTGGTGTTCAAACCGTCCGAGCACACCCCGCTGTCGATCCTGGCCCTCGCGCCGACCCTCGCCGAGCTGCTGCCGCCCGGCGTGCTGAATATCGTTTGCGGCGGCGGCGAAGGGGTTGGCAGCCATCTGGTCAGCCACGCCAAGGTGCGCATGGTCTCGCTCACCGGCGATATCGTCACCGGGCAGAAAATCCTCCAGGCCGCGGCCAAGACCCTCAAACGCACCCACCTGGAACTGGGCGGCAAGGCCCCGGTGATCGTCTGCAACGACGCCGACCTCAAGGCCGTGGTCGAGGGCGTGCGCAGCTACGGCTATTACAACGCCGGCCAGGACTGCACCGCCGCCTGCCGCATCTACGCCCAGGCCGGCATTCACGACCAACTGGTGGCCGAACTCGGCGCGGCGGTCAGCAGCCTGCGCTTCGCCGGCAAGCGTGACGCCGACAACGAGATCGGCCCGCTGATCAGCATCCGCCAACGCGACCGCGTGGCCAGCTTCGTCGAGCGCGCCCTGAGCCAGCCGCATATCGAACGGGTCACCGGCGCCGCCGTGCATTCAGGCCCTGGCTACTATTACCAGCCGACCCTGCTGGCCGGCTGCAAGCAGAGCGACGAGATCGTCCAGCGCGAAGTGTTCGGCCCGGTGGTCACCGTGACCCGCTTCGACGAGCTGTCACAGGCGGTGGACTGGGCCAACGACTCCGAATACGGCCTCGCCTCCTCGGTCTGGACCCGCGACCTGGACAAGGCGATGCAGGTCGCCGCGCGCTTGCAGTACGGCTGCACCTGGATCAACAGCCATTTCATGCTGGTCAGCGAAATGCCCCACGGCGGCCTGAAACGCTCCGGCTATGGAAAAGACCTGTCCAGTGATTCGCTGCAGGACTACAGCGTGGTCAGACACATCATGGCCCGCCACGGCGAACACCTGAGCTGAATACCGATACGCACTACGCTAACAAGACCGTTGTACCGCTTTCACTTACTGCCCCGACCATAATTTGAAAAAGAGGGAACACCATGTTCGTGCACAAGACCGCATTGCTCAGCGCCCTGAGCACCGCCCTGCTGGCCAGCGCCAGCCTGCAGGCCGCCGAACCGCTGAAGGCTGTGGGTGCCGGCGAAGGCCAACTGGATATCGTCGCCTGGCCCGGCTATATCGAGCGCGGTGAAAGCGACAAGAACTACGACTGGGTCACCGGTTTCGAGAAGGAAACCGGCTGCAAGGTCAGCGTGAAAACCGCCGCGACCTCCGACGAAATGGTCAGCCTGATGGCCAAGGGCGGCTACGACCTGGTCACCGCGTCGGGCGACGCCTCGCTGCGGCTGATCGTCGGCAAGCGCGTGCAGCCGATCAATACCGCACTGATCCCGAACTGGAAAAACATTGACCCGCGTCTGCAAGACGGCGCGTGGTACGTGGTCAACAAGCAGGTGTACGGCACGCCTTACCAGTGGGGCCCGAACGTGCTGATGTACAACACCCAGGTCTTCCCGCAGGCACCGACCAGTTGGAGCGTGGTGTTCGAACCGCAGAACCTGCCGGACGGCAAGCCGAACAAAGGCCGCGTGCAGGCCTATGACGGCCCGATCTACATCGCCGACGCGGCGCTGTACCTGAAATCGACCAAGCCGGAACTGGGCATCCAGAACCCGTATGAACTGACCGAAGTCCAATACAAGGCGGTGCTCGATCTGCTGCGCCAGCAACAGCCGCTGATCCACCGCTACTGGCATGACGCGACCGTGCAGATGAGCGACGTGAAAAACGAAGGCGTGGCCGCGTCCAGCTCGTGGGGCTACATGGTCAACGGCCTGAAAGCCGACAACCAGCCTGTGGCCTCGACCATTCCGAAAGAAGGCGCCACCGGCTGGGCCGACACCACCATGCTGCACGCCGAGGCCAAGCACCCGAACTGCGCCTACAAGTGGATGGACTGGTCGCTGCAACCGAAGGTGCAGGGTGACGTTGCCGCCTGGTTCGGTTCGTCGCCGGCGGTGCCAGCGGCCTGCACCGGCAGCGAACTGCTGGGCGCCGAAGGCTGCAAGACCAACGGCTTCGACCAGTTCGACAAGATCGCCTTCTGGAAAACCCCGCAGGCTGAAGGCGGCAAGTTCGTGCCGTATAGCCGCTGGACCCAGGATTACATTGCGATCATGGGCGGGCGGTAAGCGACCGACCTCATCGCGAGCAAGCTCGCTCCTACATCCCACAGGTAGGAGCGAGCTCGCTCGCGATGCCCCCCCAAAAAAATCTCCACATCAGTTCAGTCGTCCAGGCCTGGGCCGCTGCACACCCCCATGCCTATCCGGAGCACCGCACCATGACCCTTGCAGTCCAGTTCACCCAGGTTTCCCGTTTGTTCGGCGAGGTGAAAGCCGTCGACCGGGTGTCCATCGATATCCAGGACGGCGAGTTCTTTTCCATGCTCGGCCCTTCCGGCTCGGGCAAAACCACCTGCCTGCGCCTGATCGCCGGCTTCGAACAACCGAGCCACGGCTCGATCCGCATCCACGGCGCCGAGGCCGCCGGCCTGCCGCCCTACCAGCGCGACGTCAACACGGTGTTCCAGGACTACGCGCTGTTCCCGCACATGAGCGTGCTGGACAACGTCGCCTACGGCCTCAAGGTCAAGGGCATCGGCAAACAGGAACGGCACGCCCGCGCCGAAGAAGCCCTGGGCATGGTCGCCCTCGGCGGCTACGGCGGGCGCAAGCCGGTGCAATTGTCCGGTGGCCAGCGCCAGCGCGTGGCCCTGGCTCGCGCCCTGGTCAACCGCCCGCGCGTGCTGCTGCTCGACGAGCCGCTGGGCGCCCTCGACCTGAAGCTGCGCGAACAGATGCAATCCGAGCTGAAAAAGCTCCAGCGCCAGCTCGGCATCACCTTCATCTTCGTCACCCATGACCAGACCGAAGCGCTGTCGATGTCCGACCGCGTCGCCGTGTTCAACCGCGGTCGCATCGAGCAGGTGGACACCCCGCGCAACCTGTACATGAAGCCCGCGACCACCTTCGTCGCCGAGTTCGTCGGCACGTCCAACGTGGTCCGTGGTGAGCTGGCCAGCCAGTTGAGCGGCAGCGTCCAGCCGTTCTCGATCCGCCCCGAGCACATCCGCCTCGGCGATGCCGCGGCCAGCGACCAGGTGCAGATCAGCGGCGTGCTGCACGACATCCAGTACCAAGGCAGCGCCACCCGCTACGAACTGAAACTGGACAACGGTCAGTTGCTCAACGTCAGCCAGGCCAACAACCAGTGGCAGACCGAGGCCGCCCAGTTGCAGCCGGGCCAGCGCCTGGCCGCGCACTGGGCGCGGGAAGCCATGACGCCACTGGCCGAAACCGTGCTGAGCGAGGGTCGCTGAAATGAGCCTGGCCCTGGAAAAACCGGCGCTGACTGCGGCGGGATCGCCGATGCGGCGTTTCTCGACCCTGCTGTACCGCAAACCCAACCTGTACCTGGCGCTGCTGCTGATCCCGCCACTGATCTGGTTCGGCGCGATCTACCTCGGCTCACTGCTGAGCCTGTTGTGGCAGGGGTTCTACACCTTCGACGACTTCACCATGGCGGTGACGCCGGACCTGACCCTGGCCAACTTCGCCGCGCTGTTCAACCCGGCGAACTTCGACATCATCCTGCGCACCCTGGGCATGGCCGTCGCGGTGTCCATCGGCAGCGCGGCACTGGCCTTCCCGATCGCCTACTACATGGCGCGCTACACCACGGGCAAGACCAAGGCGTTCTTCTACATCGCGGTGATGATGCCGATGTGGGCCAGCTACATCGTCAAGGCCTACGCCTGGACCCTGCTGCTGGCCAAGGGCGGCGTGGCGCAGTGGTTCGTGCAGGCGCTCAATCTGGAGCCGGTGCTGCAATTCATCCTCGGCATCCCGGGCGTGGGCGGCAGCACGCTGTCGACCTCGCACCTGGGGCGCTTCATGGTGTTCGTCTACATTTGGCTGCCATTCATGATCCTGCCGATCCAGGCCTCGCTGGAACGCCTGCCGCCGTCGCTGCTGCAAGCCTCGGCGGACCTCGGCGCCACCCCACGGCAAACCCTGATGCAGGTGATCCTGCCGCTGTCGGTGCCGGGCATCGCTGCCGGCTCGATCTTCACCTTCTCGCTGACCCTCGGCGACTTCATCGTCCCGCAACTGGTGGGTCCGCCCGGCTACTTCATCGGCAGCATGGTCTACGCCCAGCAGGGCGCGATCGGCAACATGCCGATGGCCGCGGCGTTCACCCTGGTGCCGATCGTGCTGATCGCCATCTACCTGTCCATCGTCAAACGCCTGGGGGCCTTCGATGCACTCTGAAAAAGCTTCGCTGGGCCTGCGCCTGGCGGCCTGGGGCGGGCTGGTGTTCCTGCACTTCCCGATCCTGATCATCTTCCTCTACGCCTTCAACACCGAAGACTCGGCGTTCAGCTTCCCACCCCAGGGCCTGACCCTGAAGTGGTTCAGCGTGGCCTTCTCGCGGCCTGACGTGCTCGAGTCGATCAAGCTGTCGCTGCAAGTCGCCTGCCTGGCCACGCTGATCGCCCTGGTGCTCGGCACCCTGGCCTCGGCGGCGCTGTACCGGCGCAGCTTTTTCGGCAAGGAAGGCATCTCGCTGATGCTGATCCTGCCGATCGCCCTGCCCGGCATCATCACCGGTATCGCCCTGCTGTCGGCGTTCAAGAGCCTGGGCATCGAGCCGGGGATCTTCACCATCGTCGTCGGCCACGCGACCTTCTGCGTGGTGATCGTCTACAACAACGTCATCGCCCGCCTGCGCCGTACCTCGCAAAGCCTGATCGAGGCCTCGATGGACCTCGGCGCCGACGGCTGGCAGACCTTCCGCTACATCATCCTGCCGAACCTCGGCTCGGCGCTGCTGGCGGGGGGCATGCTGGCGTTCGCCCTGTCGTTCGACGAAATCATCGTGACTACCTTCACCGCCGGGCACGAACGCACCCTGCCGATCTGGCTGCTCAACCAGCTCAGCCGGCCGCGCGACGTCCCCGTGACCAACGTGGTCGCCATGCTGGTGATGATGGTGACCATGCTGCCGATCCTTGGCGCCTACTACCTGACCCGCGGCGGCGAAAGCGTCGCTGGCAGCGGCAAATAACCCTGACTGCCTGACGAGGACTGAATCATGCAAACCAAGCTGCTGATCAACGGCCAACTGGTGGCCGGCGAAGGACCGGGCCACGACGTGCTCAACCCGTCGCGGGGCACCACCCTGGTGACCATCAACGAGGCCACCTCGGCCCAGGTCGATGCCGCCGTGCGCGCCGCCGACCACGCCTTCGACGCCTGGTCGCAGACCGTGCCCAAGGACCGTTCGCTGCTGCTGCTGAAACTGGCCGACGCCATCGAAGCCAACGGCGAGGAACTGGCGAAACTGGAATCGGACAACTGCGGCAAGCCCTACAGCGCCGCGCTGAACGACGAGATTCCGGCCATCGCCGACGTGTTCCGCTTCTTCGCCGGCGCCAGCCGCTGCCTCAACGGCTCGGCGGCGGGCGAGTACCTGCCGGGCCACACCTCGATGATCCGCCGCGACCCGGTCGGAGTGATCGCCTCCATCGCGCCGTGGAACTACCCGCTGATGATGGTCGCCTGGAAGATCGCCCCGGCCCTGGCCGCCGGCAACACCGTGGTGCTCAAGCCGTCCGAGCAGACCCCGCTGACCGCCCTGCGCCTGGCGCAGATCGCCGCCGAGATCTTCCCGGCGGGTGTGCTCAATATCGTCTTCGGCAAGGGCCCGAGCGTCGGTGCGCCACTGGTCACCCACCCGAAGGTGCGCATGGTTTCGCTGACCGGCTCCATCGCCACCGGCGCCAACATCATTTCCAGCACCGCCGACAGCGTGAAGCGCATGCACATGGAACTGGGCGGCAAGGCCCCGGTGATCATCTTCGACGACGCCGATATCGACGCCGCCGTCGAAGGCATCCGCACTTTCGGCTTCTACAACGCCGGGCAGGATTGCACCGCGGCGTGCCGCATCTACGCGCAGAGCGGCATCTACGAGCAGTTCGTGGAAAAACTCGGCAAGGCGGTTTCCAGCATCAAGTACGGCCTGCAGGACGACCCGGACACCGAGCTTGGCCCGCTGATCACCGCGCAGCACCGCGACCGCGTGGCGGGCTTCGTCGAACGTGCCGTCGCCCAGCCGCATATCCGCCTGGTCACGGGCGGCAAGGCGGTGCCCGGCGACGGTTTCTTCTTCGAGCCGACGGTGCTGGCCGATGCCCAGCAAGACGACGAGATCGTGCGTCGCGAGGTGTTCGGTCCGGTGGTCTCGGTCACCCGCTTCGACGACGAAGCCCAGGTGCTGGCGTGGGCCAACGATTCCGACTACGGCCTGGCCTCGTCGCTGTGGACCAACGACACCGGCCGCGCCCACCGCGTATCGGCGCGTCTGCAATACGGCTGCACCTGGGTCAACACGCACTTCATGCTGGTCAGCGAAATGCCTCACGGCGGCCAGAAACTCTCCGGCTACGGCAAGGACATGTCCATGTACGGCCTGGAAGACTACACGTGCATCAGACACGTGATGTTCAAGCACTGATCGACAGGAACCTTGCATGCAAATCACACGACGCGACTTTCTCAACGGCGTCGCCATCGGCATCGCGGCGGGGATGACCCCGCTGCAGATCCTCCAGGCCGCACCGGACGGACGCTACTATCCGCCGACGCTGACCGGCCTGCGCGGCAGCCACGCGGGCGCCTTTGAAGTGGCGCACCAGATGGGTTGGGAAAAAAAGACGTTCGACACCGACACCCTGCCCATCGCCGAACAGTACGACCTGGTAGTGGTCGGCGGCGGCCTCAGCGGCCTGTCGGCGGCCTGGTTCTATCGCCAGCGTCACCCGCAAGCGCGGATTCTGGTGCTGGAGAACCACGACGACTTTGGCGGCCACGCCAAGCGCAACGAATTCAGCGCCGGCGGCCAGATGATCATCGGCTATGGCGGCAGCGAAGCCTTCCAGTCGCCGAACCACCTTTACAGCAAGGAAGTGAACGGCCTGCTCAAGGCGCTGGGCGTGGACATCAAGCGCTTCGAAACCGCCTTCGACCGCAACTTCTACCCGGACCTGAAGCTGTCTCGCGGGGTGTTCTTCGACAAGGAGACTTTCGGGGAAGACAAGCTGGTGACCGGCGACCCGACGCCGATGGTGGCCGACGACATCGCCCCCGAGCGCCTCAATGCCCGCTCGATCCGCGATTTCATCAACGACTTCCCGCTGCCGGAAGCCGACCGCAAGGCACTGATCGACCTGCACGAAGCACCGCGGGACTACCTGGCCGGCAAGAGCAAGGACGAAAAAACCGCGCACCTGGAACGCACCAGTTACCGCGACTTCCTGCTCAAGGACGTGGGCCTGTCGCCGACGGCGGTGGCCTATTTCCAGGGCCGCACCAATGACTTCATGGCCCTGAGTATCGATGCCGTGGCCGCCGCCGACGCCTACAACGTCGGCTTCCCGGGCTTCGCCGCCATGCAACTCGACCCCATCAGCGAAGAAGCCCGGGCGGAGATGGAAGAGCCGTACATCTATCACTTCCCCGACGGCAACGCCTCGGTCGCCCGGCTGCTGGTGCGCAGCCTGATTCCGCAGGTGGCGCCGGGCAAGGACATGGAAGACATCGTCCTGGCGAAATTCGACTACGGCCAACTGGACCAGGCCGCGCACCCGGTGCGCATCCGCCTGAACAGCACGGCGGTGAGCGTGCGCAACGTCGATGGCGGGGTGAACATCGGCTACAGCCGTGGCGGGCAACTGACACAGGTGCGCGGCAAACACTGCGTGCTGGCCTGCTACAACATGATGATCCCGTACCTGCTGCGCGACCTGCCGGCCGAACAGGCCAACGCGCTGAGCCAGAACGTCAAGTTCCCGCTGGTGTACACCAAGGTCGTGGTGCGTAACTGGCAGGCGTTCCAGAAGCTTGGCGTGCACGAAATCTACGCCGCGACCCAGCCTTACAGCCGGATCAAGCTGGACTATCCGGTGAGCATGGGCGGCTACGAGCACCCGCGAGACCCGTCGAAGCCGATCGGCTTGCACTTGGTCTACGTCCCGACCACGCCTAACGCCGGCATGAACGCCCGCGACCAGGCGCGGACCGGGCGGGCAAAACTTTACGCACAAAGTTTCGATCAGCTTGAGGCACAGTTGCGGGAGCAGCTACAGCGGATGCTCGGCCCCGGTGGCTTTGATCACCAGAAAGATATTCTGGCGATCACCGTCAACCGCTGGTCCCACGGCTATGCGTGCTTCACCAACAGCCTGTACGACGACGCCGGACAGACTGAAAAGTGGATGGAACAAGCGAAGAAACCGCTGGGCAACGTCACCATCGCCAACTCGGATGCGGCGTGGAGCGCTTACGCGCATGCGGCGATTGATGAGGCGTGGCGGGCAGTTGGGGAGTTGGGTTGAACCGTGGTTTGACGCAGAACCTGTAGGAGCGGCTGTTAGCCGCGAAGGGCCGCCCAGCGGCCCCAAACCCATCCAGCACAGGGTGGCTGTCTTATTCAAAGAAGCCGGCTACAACACCCTCCACCCTCTCCTACGCCCGGAAGATTGAGCAAAATCGGCTGGTATCATAGTTTGATACCATGAATAATCATCAACCCAGCACCTTGAAGTTGATCTTCAGCAAACCGCTACCCAAGAGCCTTGAATGGTCCCGTATCGAGTCACTGCTCAACAGTGTCGGAGCTGCGGTGATCGAAGGCAGTGGCTCCAGGGTTCGTTTTGATCTCAATGGAGTGATCGCGACTTTCATCGCCCTCACCCCGACAAACATGCCAAGCCCTACCAGGTTCGCGATGCGCGCCTGTTTCTGGAGCAGGCAGGAGTGACCCCATGAACGTAATGACCTACAAGGGATATTCCGCTCGAATCGAGTACAGCGATGAAGACCAACTGCTGGTCGGTCATGTAGCAGGTATTCGCGATGTGATTGGCTTCCATGGCGAATCCGTCTCGGAGTTGCGCACTGCTTTCGAGGAGGCGGTGGATGATTATCTGCAAACCTGCGCCCGGTTGGGGCGCGAGCCGCAGAAAACCTATTCCGGAAAACTGAGCCTGCGCCTTGAACCGGAACTACATGCCAGCGTGGCCGCTAAAGCCGAGCTGGAACAAAAAAGCATCAATCAATGGGTCAATGACGTGCTGAATCAAGCAGCCCACGCCTGAAAGCGGGCAGATCGTGCGATCTGCCCCCCAACATGTTCAATCCCTCAAATCCGACTCATGAATCGGCTGCTCCCGACTGGTCGCCCGCTGATACTGCGCCGGCCAGACCGCTTTGTTGCCGCCCAGATCATCGTCCGCATGCAGCGGCCAGTACGGATCACGCAGCAGCTCGCGGGCGAGGAAGATCAGGTCAGCCTGGCCGGTGCGCAGGATATGCTCGGCCTGGGCCGGCTCGGTGATCATGCCGACGGTGCCGGTGGCAATCTCCGACTCTTTGCGCACCCGCTCGGCAAAACGGGTCTGGTAGCCAGGGCCGGTGGGAATCTCGGCGTTCATCGAGGTGCCGCCGGAGGACACGTCGATCAGGTCCACGCCCAACGCCCTGAGGCGTCTGGCCAGTTCGACGGTTTCGTCCGGGTTCCAGCCATCCTCGACCCAGTCGGTCGCCGACACCCGCACGAACAGCGGCAGGGAATCCGGCCAGACCTCGCGCACCGCCTCGGTGACTTGCAGGGTCAGGCGGATGCGGTTGTCGAAGCAACTGCCATAGCTGTCACGCCGCTGGTTGCTCAACGGCGACAGAAACTGGTGCAGCAGATAACCATGGGCCGCGTGGATTTCGACCACCTTGAACCCCGCCACCAACGCCCTTTTCGCCGCGGCGACGAAGGCATCGATGACATCACGGATCTGCGATTCGCTGAGTTCGGTGGGCGGCGTGTGTTGCGGGTCGAAGGCGATTTTTGACGGTCCCACCGGGATCCAGCCGCCGTCTTCCGGCTTGACGCTGCCATGCTTGCCCAGCCACGGCCGATGGGTGCTGGCCTTGCGCCCGGCATGGGCCAACTGGATACCCGGCACGGCGCCTTGAGCGGTGATGAAACGAGTGATTCGCTGTAGCGCCGGGATCTGCGCGTCGTCCCACAGGCCCAGGTCCTGGGCGGTGATGCGACCGTCGGCGGTAACCGCCACGGCTTCGGTGATCACCAGGCCGGCGCCACCGACCGCCCGACTGCCGAGGTGCACCAAGTGCCAGTCGTTGGCCAGGCCATCGACGCTGGAATACTGGCACATGGGGGAAACGGCGATGCGGTTAGGCAGGGTCAACTGACGCAGGGTGTATGGCTCAAGCAACAGGCTCATGAGGGCACCTCTCCATGACTCCGAATGGTAGGCCGAACCGAGCGCTCATTCTTCCCTGCGGCTCAGTGCCGGTCCTACTGAGCCTAGACCAGTTTCCTACCCTCGGGTCAGCGGACCGATCAGCGCGGCTCCATGTGCGCGATCATCAACTGCACGCTTTCCTGGCCGCGGAACTCGTTGACGTCGAGCTTGTAGGCCAGTTCCACCCAGCGCACGGTGGGGTTCGGCCAGACTTCGCGGTCGACACTGAAGGCAATGCCGTCCAGCCGGACCGCACCGCATTCGCTCTTGAGCACCACCTTCAGGTGCCGCTCGCCCACCACCCGCTGCTCCACCAACTGGAACACGCCGTGGAACAACGGCTCGGGGAAGTGTTGACCCCACGGCCCGGCATGGCGCAGGGCGCGGGCCAGTTCGAGGTGGAATTCCTCGACCGCCAAGGTGCCGTCGGACAGCAACCGGCCGGTCAGGTCTTCTTCACGCAGCTGGCGCCGGACTTCCTCGTCGAAGGCCTCGGCGAACGCCGGGAAATTCTCTGCCGGCAACGACAGGCCCGCCGCCATGGCGTGGCCGCCGAATTTGCTGATGAGCTGCGGATGACGCGCCGCCACGGCGTCCAGCGCGTCGCGAATATGAAAGCCCGGCACCGACCGCGCCGAGCCCTTGAGCATGCCTTCGCCAGCATCGGCAAAGGCGATGGTCGGACGGTGATAGCGCTCTTTCATCCGCGAAGCGAGGATACCGATCACGCCCTGGTGCCAATCGGCTTCGAACAGGCACAGGCCGAACGGCATGGATTCCACCGGCAGGTCCTTGAGCTGGGCCAGGGCTTCGCGCTGCATGCCCTGCTCGATGGACTTGCGGTCCTGGTTCAGTTCGTCCAGTTGCGCAGCCATGTCCCGCGCCAGTTGCGGGTCTTCGCTAAGCAGGCATTCGATGCCCAGGCTCATGTCATCCAGGCGTCCGGCGGCGTTGAGGCGCGGGCCGATGATAAAGCCGAGGTCGGTGGAGGTGATGCGCTGGTGATCGCGGCGCGCCACCTCCAGAATCGCCTTGAGTCCGGGGCGGGCGCGACCGGCGCGAATCCGCTCCAGGCCCTGGTGCACCAGGATGCGGTTGTTGGCGTCCAGCGGCACCACGTCGGCCACACTGCCCAGGGCCACCAGATCCAGCAGTTCGCCGAGGTTGGGTTGCGGTTTGTCCTGGAAGTGGCCAAGGCTGCGCAGTTGCGCGCGCAATGCCAGCAGCACATAGAAGATCACCCCGACGCCGGCCAACGACTTGCTCGGGAACTCGCACCCCGGCTGGTTCGGGTTGACGATCGCATCGGCCTGGGGCAATTCGCTGCCGGGCAAGTGGTGGTCGGTGACCAGCACTTTCAGCCCCGCCGCCCGCGCCGCCGCCACGCCTTCGACGCTGGAAATGCCGTTATCCACGGTGACCAGCAGGTCCGGCGAGCGCTGCAGCGCTACTGCAACGATTTCCGGGGTCAGGCCGTAGCCATATTCGAAGCGGTTGGGCACCAGATAATCGACATGGGCCGCACCGAGAAGACGTAGGCCGAGCACGCCGACCGTACTGGCGGTGGCGCCGTCGGCATCGAAGTCACCGACGATAAGGATGCGCTGGCGCTTGGCCAGGGCGTCCAGCAGCAGGTCCACCGCGGCATCGATGCCCTTGAGCATCTGGTACGGCAGCAGCCGGCCCAGGCTCTTGTCCAGCTCTTCCGCGCTCTGCACGCCACGGGCGGCGTACAGGCGGGTCAGCAGGGGTGGCAGGTCGCCAAGAAACGGCAGGGTGGACGGCAGTGAACGCGGCTCGATACGCATGGGACGGCTTTGGCTTCCATGAAAAACAAAAAAACGGACGGCTGCTTAGCCGCGATCACCCAGCAACCACTCCAACTGGACTTCATGCTGACCACGGTCGTCGGTGACGAAGATCGTCCCTTCGCTGATCATCACGTCCCACTTGATGGCGCGCGGCATGTTGGTAGACAGGGTTTCCAGCACCTCTTGCGGCACCGCGGCGATATTGACGTTCTTCAGGCCCTTGACCGCATCGACTACCTTGCCGGTCCACACACGCAGGCTGCCGTAAGCCAGCAGGCTGGTGCGCTCGGTGCGGCGCGAGCACCAGGTCAGGCGATCGGCGTCCGGCTGGCCGACTTCGATCCAGTGCAGAACGCGGTCATCCAGGCTCTTTTCCCACAGCGCAGGCTCATCGACGTCCGACAGACCACGCCCGAACGACAACTGCTCGTTGTACCAGAAGGCGTAGGCCAGCAGCCGCACGGCCATGCGCTCTTCGGTTTCCGAAGGGTGGCGGGCGATGGTCTGCTTGACGCTTTCGTACACGCCGCGGTCGAGGTCAGTGAGGTTCAGTTCGAATTTGTAGGTGGTGGACGGCTGGGCCATGGGGCGGGCTTCTGATAACGGGGAAAGTCGCCCAGTCTACCCGATGCGACGGCTATCAACTAAGCGAACCCACAATCATGAGCTACAACAGTATCTGAGCCTTTCGCCCTGTGATAAAAACGAGCGCCTTGCCCACCGCCACGGATGTCTTATGTCGCTGCCCAGCAAACCTCTTGCCGGCCTCAAGGTCGTCGAACTCGGAACCCTGATTGCCGGACCGTTCGCCTCGCGGATCTGTGCCGAATTCGGCGCCCAGGTGGTCAAGGTCGAGTCACCCGACGGCGGCGACCCGCTGCGCAAGTGGCGCAAGCTCTACGAGGGCACCTCGCTGTGGTGGTTCGTCCAGGCGCGCAACAAGCAGTCGCTGACCCTCAACCTCAAGCATCCCGACGGCCTGGCGATCCTCAAGCGCCTGCTGGCCGATGCCGACATCCTCATCGAGAACTTCCGCCCCGGCGTGCTGGAAAAGCTCGGCCTGGGCTGGGACGTGCTCAAGGCGCTGAACCCGAAACTGGTGATGGTGCGCCTGTCCGGCTTCGGCCAGACCGGGCCGATGAAAGACCAGCCGGGCTTCGGCGCGGTGGGCGAGTCCATGGGCGGGCTGCGCTACATCACCGGCTTCGAAGACCGCCCGCCCGTGCGCACCGGGATTTCCATCGGTGATTCCATTGCCGCCCTGTGGGGTGTGATCGGCGCGCTCATGGCGCTGCGCCACCGCGAGGTGAACGGTGGCGAAGGCCAAGTGGTGGACGTGGCGCTGTACGAAGCGATCTTCGCCATGATGGAAAGCATGGTTCCGGAGTTCGACGTATTCGGCTTCATCCGCGAGCGCACCGGCAACATCATGCCCGGCATCACGCCCTCTTCCATCCACACCAGCGCCGACGGCAAGCACGTGCAGATCGGCGCCAACGGCGACGCAATCTTCAAGCGCTTCATGCTGGCGATCGGTCGCCCCGACCTCGCCGACGACCCGACCCTGGCCAGCAACGACGGCCGCGACCTGCGCCGCGACGAGCTGTATGGCGTGATCGACCGCTGGGCCAACAGCGTGCCGCTGGACACCTTGATGCAGACGCTCAACGACGCGGAAGTGCCGGCCAGCCGCATCTATTCCGCCGAAGACATGTTCAGCGACCCGCAATACCTCGCCCGCGAGATGTTCCTCCAGGCCAGGCTGCCCGACGGCAAGCCGTTCAAGATGCCCGGCATCGTGCCCAAGCTCTCCGATACCCCGGGTTCCGCCGAATGGGTCGGTCCAGAACTGGGCGAACACACCGAGCGGTTATTGGGTGAGCTGGGCTACAGCGCAGCGGCCATCGCCAATCTTCGTGAACAGGGTGCCATCTGACCGGGGCGCTGCGGCGACTCGGCCTGGGCGCTCTGCTCGGCATGCTGCTGGCCGCGCCGGGCGCAGCGTGGGCGAAGGAGCGGCTGGTCTGGCTGCTGCGTGATTTGCCGCCGCTGACGATTTTCGAGGGTTCGCGCAAAAGCCAGGGCGCGGTGGATCAGATGCTGGCGATGCTGATCGAGCGCATGCCCGAGTACGACCACAGCATCCAGCGGGTCAACCGTGCCCGAGCCTTGCAGATGCTCCAGGAGGGCGGTTTCAATTGCGACCCGACGCTGCTCTGGACGCCCGAACGTGCGCGCTTCATCCATTTTTCGGTGCCGAGCATGGGCACCCTGAGCAACGGCCTGGTGGTGCGCAAGCAGGACCAGGCGCTGGTGGAGCCGTTCCTGGTCAACCATGCCGTCGACCTCAAGGCCCTGCTGGCCAACCCGCCGGCCCGGCTCGGCATGGTCGCCGAACGCAGCTACAGCACACCGATCGACAGCGTGCTGAAGACCACGCCCGCGGAAAACCTGACGCCACATTACGGCACCGACGCGGTCAGAAGCCTTCTGCAGATGCAGCATCTGGGGCGGCTGAAATGGCTGCTGGCCTACTGGCCAGAGGTGCGTTATCTGAGCCTTGAACTGGGCCAGTCATTGGACGATCTGGTGTTCTACCCGATCCAGGGCGTGACGCAGTACCAGTTCATCCACGTCGGCTGTTCCGATACGCCGCTGGGTCACGAAGCCGTTACCCACATCAACCAGTTGCTGCTGGAGCTGCGCAAGGAAACCCTGCCGCCGCTCTATGGCCAGTGGCTCGACCCGCAAATGCGCGAAAGCTACATGAAGGATGCCGAACGCTTTTTCGACGATGACGCGCCGTAAACAGGCAAAAAGAAACCCCGGACGGTGGGGAGGCCGCTCGGGGTTAAACGAAGGCCCTTGGGCCTCGTGTATGACAGTCAGAAAGCATCGGAGCAAAATGCCATCTGGCTGCCTGTATAAGGTCTGATTACGTTGCTAAGGAAAGGTTCCTACAAGGTAGCCGATAAATTCCTATCCTGTCGGGCGTGTTGCCAGGCCGCGATCACACAGGGCTGCAAACGTCCTTCGGCAATGCGCAGATCGCGTTGCAGACCGTCCACCAAGTCCACCAGCAGGCGCTGATCCTGCAACTGGCTGGCCCTGACCGTGCGCTGCAACACTTCCAGGCCGGACTCGTCGCTCAGCGACAAGGCAAAATCGGTAGTCCCCTGGGGCGCCAGCGTGACCAGATAAGGTGCGAATGCTTCGTTGAGCAACAAGCTGACAGATTCCATCTTGTTCACTATTCACCTCGTTAGGACAAAGGGTCTTTAACTGACCCTGTGAGCGGCGGGAAAGTTCGGCCAGGTCACTTCGCTACACGTTCAGCGAGAATGCCCACGGAACATGACAGATTCAATCTGCACCCCTGATTAATATCAGAAAGCCAGTAGCCAGCTCAAGCCGCACCGTTTCGTGCCAGCGCCGCCGGCTCATGGGCACTCATCCACTTCAACAACTCTTCTTCGCCCATCGGCCTCGCGACAAAACCACCTTGCACCCGCGGTTTTCCTACATGGTTCAGGGCCCGCCAATCGTTGAAGGTCTCCACGCCCTGCACCACCACGTCCAACGCCAGGCGCCGCGCCAGGATCAACGCCGTCGCCACCGCGCCCGACTTCTTGCCGTCAGCGGCCAGGCCGCGCAGCAACTCGGCAGGCAACTTCAATTCACTCAGGGGCAGCGCAAACAGTTGCGGCAGATGGCCGGCGGCGCTGCCTGAACATTCCAGTGCAAGACGACAACCGAGCTGCCGCAACACCGCCCATTGCTCGCCGTCGAGCAGGCCACAGTGGCCCTCCTTCAACGTCAGCGTGAGCACGCTGGCAGGCAGTTCCAGCGTCACCAGCAGTTGCGCCAACCGTGCGACGAAGCCGGCATCCGGCAACAACGCGGGTGGCAGTTCCACCGTCACCGGTAGCGGCTGACCACCGCCAAGGCAGGTCACCGAACTGAAAGCCAGTGCATGTTCGAGCACATGCCAGGTCAGCACGTCGAGCAGCCCGACCCCATTGGGCACGGTAAAGAACTGGCCCGGTGCCAACAGACCAAGGGTCGGGTGCTGCCAGCGCACGCTCGCTTCGACGCCAACCAGCGCACCCGCGGCGCAGATCATCGGCTGGTAACGAACCCGCCACTGCGCGCGGGACAAGGCCAGTTGCTCGGGAGACAGGCGAGTCAGTTCGAGGATATGCGGCGGTACGCCCGCCTGTTGTGGCACGTGTGCGTCTTCGCAGTACTGCGACAGCAGGCGGTGCAGCGTGGCGCAACTGGCCGGCTTGCGCACGCAGCCCAGCAGGTGCAGACCAAGCTGCCGGGACAGCTCGCCAATGCTGTCGAGCAGCGCGGGCTCGGCATCACTGAGGACGATCAACGCGTCAGCCAGCGCGTTTTCCGCCAGGTGCCGGATCAACGCCAAACCGTCGGCACCTTCCATGTACAGGTCGCAGATGGCGATATCCACCGGCCCACGGCGGGCCAGCATCTGCTTCGCGCACTCCACCGACTCGGCGGCCAGGACGTCGAACACGCCGTTGGCGTTGAGCATCTGGTGCAATGCCATGAGTTGAAAGGGATGGTCTTCGAGGATCAGGACCTTGAGCGAGTGCATCAACGTTTCTCCGCAGGTTGCAGGCTCGTGCGGCGGCACAAAGTCGCAACTCTAGGGAAAACAGAACGGCGGCCCTATAGGAAAAATCCCAAATTTAGCGCTCCATTTCCAACCGCCGCCGACGAACCGGCCTGAAACGCAGTTGCAAGCTTCAAGTGTCACGCTGCAAGAACAAACCGACCTGCGCGATACCTGCTCTTTCTTGTAGCTCGCAGCTTGCAGCCGGAAAAGAAAAAGCCCGTCACTCGACGGGCTTTTTCTTTTCCGGTGTCCGATCAGAGCGGTTTGCCGCGGTTGCCGTGCTTGCTGACGAAAGCCTGAACCTGGCTCAGGTCGTTGGCCAGGACCGTGCACCGCTCTTCACGGGAGAACAGGTCGGTCAGGTGGGCTGGCAGTTCCAGTTCCTTGCCGATGCCGGCCTTCTCCACCGCTTCCGGGAATTTGACCGGGTGCGCGGTGCCCAGCACCACCATCGGCGTATCCAGGCTGCGACGGCACTCGCGGCCGGCCTTGACGCCGATCGCGGTGTGCGGATCGAGGATCTCGCCCGTCTGGGCGAAGACTTCGGCGATGGTTTCGCAGGTCTGCGCGTCATCGACGGCCAGGGAATCGAACAGCTTGCGGGCTTCGACCCAACGGTCTTCTTCGACGCTGAAGCCGCCACCCTGCTTGAAGTTGGCCATCAGCTCGGCGATAGCCGCGCCGTTACGACCGTGCAGGTCGAACAGCAGGCGCTCGAAGTTCGACGACACCATGATGTCCATCGACGGCGACAGGGTCGCGTGCAGGGTTTCCTTGACGTACTGGTTGCCGCTCATGAAGCGGTGCAGGATGTCGTTGCGGTTGGTGGCGACGATCAGTTGGCTGATCGGCAGGCCCATGTTGCGCGCCAGGTAGCCGGCGAAGATGTCGCCGAAGTTGCCGGTCGGCACCGAGAACGCCACGGAACGCGCCGGGCCGCCCAACTGCAGGGCCGCGTGGAAGTAGTAGACGATCTGGGCCATGATCCGCGCCCAGTTGATCGAGTTGACCGCTACCAGGCGAGTGCCCTTGAGGAAGTCCTGATCGGCGAAGCTGGCCTTGACCATTTCCTGGCAGTCATCGAAGTTGCCTTCGATGGCGATGTTGTGGATGTTCTCGCCGAAGATGGTGGTCATCTGGCGACGCTGCACTTCCGACACGCGCTGGTGCGGATGCAGGATGAAGATATCGACGTTGTCGCAACGGCGGCAGCCTTCGATGGCCGCGGAACCGGTATCACCACTGGTAGCACCGATGATCACGACGCGCTCGCCGCGCTTGACCAGCACGTGGTCCAGCAGACGACCGAGCAGTTGCAGGGCGAAGTCCTTGAACGCCAGGGTTGGGCCGTGGAACAGCTCCAGCACCCATTCGTTGCTGTTCAGTTGACGCAGCGGTGCGATCGCGGCGTGAGCGAACTCACCGTAGGTTTCTTCGAGAATCTTCTTGAAATCGGCGTCGGCGATGCTGCCGGTGACGAACGGGCGCATCACCCGGAACGCCAGCTCGTGGTATGGCAGGCCGGCCCAGGAAGCGATCTCTTCCTGGGTGAAACGCGGCAGGTTTTCCGGCACATAAAGACCGCCATCGCTGGCAAGACCGGCCAGCAGCACGTCTTCGAAATTCAGGGCAGGAGCCTGGCCACGGGTACTGATATAGCGCATGAGGGCAAACCTTTCTTTGAGCTGCAAGCTTCAAGCGTGAAGCTGCAAGAGAGCGGCGGTGCACCTTCTTGCAGCTTGTAACTTGCAGCTAGACGTTAGTTGAGCTGTTCGACGCGGATCCGCACGACCTTGCCGATCACGTCCTGGAGGGCTTCCAGCGCCGCGATGGCGTCGTTCATGCGTTTCTCCTGGACCTTGTGGACCAGCAGGATCATCGGCACCAGGCCGTCCTGTTCCTCGACTTCCTTCTGCATGATCGACTCGATGTTGATCCCGCGCTCGGAGAGGATGCTTGCCACCTGGGCCAGTACGCCCGGATGGTCCTTGGCCTGGATGCGCAGGTAGTAGGCGCTTTCGCAGGCATCGATCGGCAGGATCGGGTGGGCCGACAGCGAATCCGGCTGGAAGGCCAGGTGCGGAACGCGGTTTTCCGGGTCGGCGGTCATGGCACGAACCACGTCCACCAGGTCGGCGACGACCGAGGAAGCAGTGGGTTCCATGCCGGCGCCAGCGCCGTAGAACAGGGTCGAACCCGCGGCGTCGCCGTTGACCATCACGGCGTTCATCACGCCATTGACGTTGGCAATCAGGCGGTCAGCCGGGATCAGCGTCGGGTGCACGCGCAGTTCGATACCGGTCGCGGTGCTGCGCGCCACGCCCAGGTGCTTGATGCGATAGCCCAGGGCCTCGGCGTAGTTCACGTCAGCAGTGGTGAGCTGAGTGATGCCTTCGGTGTAGGCCTTGTCGAACTGCAGCGGGATGCCGAAAGCGATGGAAGCGAGGATGGTCAGCTTGTGCGCAGCATCGATGCCTTCGACGTCGAAGGTCGGGTCCGCTTCGGCATAACCCAGCGCCTGGGCTTCGGCCAGCACGTCCGGGAAGGTGCGACCCTTCTCGCGCATTTCGGTGAGGATGAAGTTGCCGGTGCCGTTGATGATGCCGGCGACCCAGTTGATACGGTTGGCCGAGAGGCCTTCACGGATCGCCTTGATCACCGGGATGCCGCCGGCCACAGCGGCTTCGAAGGCGACGATCACGCCTTTTTCGCGGGCGCGGGCGAAGATCTCGTTGCCGTGCACGGCGATCAGCGCCTTGTTCGCGGTGACCACGTGCTTGCCGTTGTCGATGGCCTTGAGCACCAGCTCGCGGGCCACGGTATAGCCACCGATCAGTTCAATGACGATATCGATCTCGGGGTTGCTCGCGACTTCGAACACATCAGCGGTAATGGGGGTACCGGTAATCTGGCAGTTCGGGTTGGGCGAACGCATGGCAATCTGTGCCACTTCAATTCCACGCCCGGCGCGGCGGGCAATCTCCTCGGCGTTTCGCTGAAGTACGTTGAAGGTTCCGCCACCGACGGTCCCTAACCCACAGATGCCTACTTTGACCGGTTTCACTGTGAAACTCCCCATTGAACGACCGGTGTGGAACCGATCGTGAAAAAAGCCGCCTCCCCATGGTGGCGGCTCACTGATTGAATTACTTGGCGACGGCCAGGGCCAGCTTGGCCACTTGCGGGGCCGGCTGGTAGCCCGGGATCACCTGGCCATCTTCCAGCACGATGGCTGGCGTGCCGTTGACACCGATGGACTGGCCCATGGTGAACTGCTTGCTGACCGGGTTCTCGCACTTGGCGGCCTTGATTTCCTTGCCGTCGATCATCTTGTCCAGCGCACCCTTGCGGTCCTTGGAGCACCAGACCGCCTGCAACTGCTCGTCACCCGGCGAGCCGAGGCCCTGGCGCGGGAAGGCGACATAGCGCACTTCGATACCGAGCTTGTTCAGCTCAGGCACTTCGGCGTGCAGTTTGTGGCAGTACGGGCAGGTGGTGTCGGTGAACACCGTGATGTGCGACTTGGCCGGGCCAATGGCAGGATAAACCACCATTTCCGCGCCTGGAATGGCATTGATCGTCTTGGCGATGGCCTGACGCTCGGTCTTTTCAGTCAGGTTGACCGGCTTGCCGTCCTGCACCTGAAACAGATAGCCCTGGACCAGGAACTGGCCGTCGGCGCTGGCGTACAGCACACGCCCGCCCTTGAGTTTGACTTCGTACAGGCCATTGAGCGGACTGGCGGCGATGCTGTCGACCGGGACTTCCGACTCCAGCGACTGCAGGGTTTTGCGGATCGCCTGCTCGTCAGCCAGGACGAACGAACTGGCCAGCGCCAGCGCGGCGGCGGCAACAATCTTGATCATGCGCATTTGGAGCTCCTGAAAGCGTACAAGGGGCCGGGATGGGGACGCCCGGATGGAAAACACGGGGGATTGGCCGGCCCAAGACGTAAACCCCGGAAGACTACCATATTCATCGCCCTGCGACGGGCACCTTGACCGCTCGAATGCGCAGACAAACGAAGCGGCCGCGGCCGATTCGTTCTCTAACCCCTGGGATGGTGCCGAGCATGCAGTTCCTGCAGCCTCGCTCTGGCTACGTGAGTATAGATCTGGGTGGTCGACAGGTCGCTGTGGCCCAGCAGCATCTGCACCACGCGCAGGTCGGCGCCGTGGTTGAGCAGATGAGTGGCGAAGGCGTGGCGAAGGGTGTGGGGCGACAGCGCCTTGCCGATCCCGGCGACCTGGGCGTGGTGCTTGATACGGTGCCAGAAGGTCTGGCGGGTCATCTGCTCACCACGCTGGCTGGGAAACACCACGTCGCTGGGTCGACCATTGAGCAGGCCGTTGCGACCGTCACGCAGGTAGCGCTCCAGCCAGACCACCGCCTCCTCGCCCATCGGCACCAGCCGCTCCTTGCTGCCCTTGCCCATGACCCGCAACACGCCCTGGCGCAGGTTGATCTGGTCGAGGGTCAGGCTGACCAGTTCGGTAACCCGCAAACCACAGGCATACAGCACTTCGAGCATGGCGCGGTCGCGCTGGCCGATGTCTTCGCTCAGGTCCGGCGCCCGTAGCAGGGCTTCGACGTCAGCCTCGGAGAGCGATTTGGGCAATGGCCGGCCGAGCTGCGGCATATCGATCTGCAGGGTCGGGTCGACGGCAATCAGTTTTTCCCGCAGCAGGTAGCGGTAGAAACCGCGCAGGCCGGAAAGAAAACGCGCCGTGGAGCGCGGCTTGTAGGCGTGATCCAGGCGCCAGCCGAGGTGATCGAGGATCAGTTCGCGGCCGGCATCGGGCAATGCAATGCCCTTTTCCTGCAACCAGCCGTTGAACAGCGCCAGGTCGCTGCGATAGGACGCTCGGGTGTTGTCCGACAGGCCTTTTTCCAGCCACAGGGCATCAAGAAACTGGTCAATCAGGGGGTGGTCGATAGCAGGCATGAAAACTCGGAGACGGGGCGATGAAAACGCCGAAGTGCCGCTAGTCTTCCATAACCATGCCGGGATAGGGAGTCCGAATGAACGAACAACAGATTCTGCTCGCGTTTGGCGGCATTGGTGCGGCGGCACTGGGCTGCCAGTGGCTGGCCTGGCGCCTGAAGCTCCCGGCCATCCTGTTTCTGCTGCTCAGCGGCATTCTCGCCGGCCCCGTGCTGGGCTGGCTTGATCCGCAGGAAATGTTCGGCCCGCTGCTGATGCCACTGGTGTCGCTGGCGGTGGCGCTGATCCTGTTCGAAGGCAGCCTGACCCTGCACCTGTCGCAATGGCGCGACATCGGCAGCGTTGTGCAGCGCATGGTGACCGTCGGCGCGCTGGTCACCTGGGTGGTGATTGCCGTCGCAACGCACTGGCTGCTGGGTTTCGACTGGCCGTTGGCGGTGCTGTTCGGCACCCTGACGCTGGTTACCGGCCCCACGGTGATCGTGCCGATGCTGCGGGTGGTGCGACCCAAGGCGACGATCGCCAACATCCTGCGCTGGGAAGGCATCGTCATCGACCCGATCGGCGCGCTGCTGGCCGTGGTGGTCTACAGCTTCATCATCGCCAGCGCCGCGGATGACGGCCTGAGCCAGAGCCTGCGAACCTTCGCCGGAGTCATTCTCTGTGGCAGCGCGTTCGGTGCCGCCGGCGGCTGGTTGCTGGGCCAGGTGATGCGTGAGCAATGGCTGCCGGAATACCTGCACAACCTGGCGTCGCTGGCGGCGGTGCTGGGGATCTTCATCGCCGCCAACCAGGTGATGCACGAATCGGGACTGCTGGCGGTGACCCTGATGGGCATGTGGCTGGCCAACATGAAAGGCGTCGACGTCCGGCAGATCCTGCACTTCAAGGAAAACCTCAGCGTGCTGCTGATCTCCGGGCTGTTCATTCTGCTCGCCGCGCGCCTGGACCTGACCGCCCTCCTCGGCCTCGGCCCGTCGGTGCTGGCGCTGCTGCTGGTGATCCAGTTGATCGCCCGCCCCCTGAACGTCGCGCTCTCAACCTGGCGCTCGCCGCTGAACTGGCGCGAACGGGCGCTGCTGGCCTGGATCGCACCGCGGGGGATCGTCGCGGCGGCGGTCTCGGCGATCTTTGCGATTCGCCTGAACGAGGCCGGTCACGAGGGCGCCTTGCTGCTGGTGCCGCTGACCTTCGCCGTGATCATCGGCACGGTGGTCTTGCAGAGCGCAACGGCGCGGCCGCTGGCCCGCCTGCTGAAAGTCGCGGAGCCCGCGCCCAGCGGCTTTCTTATCGTCGGCGCCAACCCGCCCGCACGGGCGATTGGCAAGGCCTTGCAACAGATGGATTGCCGGGTGCTGCTGACCGACTCCAGTTGGGAGAACATCCGCGCGGCGCGCATGGACGGGCTGGCGACTTACTTTGGCAATCCGGCCTCGCAGCATGCGGATGCGCACCTGGACCTGGTCGGCCTGGGCCATCTGCTCGGGCTTTCTCCCGCAGGCGAGTTGAATGCGCTGGCCTGCATGCGCTTTCGTCACGACTTCGGCCATACCCGGCTGTTTTCGCTGGCCAGCGGCCTGGAGGTCAGCCGCAGCGACAAGCACCGGGCCAGTGACGAACACCGCGGGCATGTGCTGGGAAATCCGCCACTGACCTATGTACAACTGGCCAATCAACTGCACCACGGCGCCGAGCTGTACAGCACACACCTGACCGAAGCCTTCGACTGGGACGCCTATCGGGCGCTGCATGGTGAGCGGGCGACCTTGCTGTTTGCCCGGGACGCCAATGGCTGGGTGCATGTGTTCGGCCCGGACAGCCCGCTCAAGCCCGGGCCGGGGTGGACGGTGCTGGCGCTGATTAGACAGGATGAAAGCCGTTGAGCACTGCGATCAGAACCCGGGCAATACCGGAACCGGACGCTTGTCATCGTCGATGGCGACAAAACTGAACAGGCCGTGAATGGCTTTCTCGCGGCTGTCGCAGCTCATGCTTTCAACAAACACTTCGACTTCCACCTTGAGGCTGGTGTTGCCGACTTTAACGACCCGACCCACCAGCTCGACGATGGAACCCGCGGCGATCGGGTGCTTGAAGTCGATGCGGTCAGTGGACACGGTTACCAGTGGCAGACGGCAGAAGCGCGTCGCGGCAATGAACGACACTTCGTCCATCCAGGCCAGCGCGGTGCCGCCGAACAGGGTGTTGTGGTGGTTGGTCGTGGAGGGGAATACCGCCTTGGTCACGCGGGTGACCGACAGCTCGGTGCGGCGTTCGATTTCCTGGTCTCTGGGGGTCATGGGATCACTTGAACAAAGAATGCAGTTGCACGCTGCAAGCCATAAGGTTGGGGGGCACTGTAGGAGCGAGCTTGCTCGCGAAGGGCCCCAACATATTTAACCGACAAACATCTTGCGGCTTGAAGCTCACAGCGCTGAAAAACAAAAAGGGCAGCCCGGAGGCTGCCCTTTCTTTCGCAAAGGTCGGACTGGACTTAAGCCAGTTTTTCCTTGATGCGAGCTGCTTTACCGGACAGGTCACGCAGGTAGTACAGCTTGGCTTTACGCACGTCACCACGACGTTTCACGGCCAGGCTGTCGATTTGCGGGCTGTAGGTCTGGAAAGTACGCTCAACGCCAACACCGTTGGAGATTTTGCGAACGGTGAAAGCGCTGTTCAGACCACGGTTGCGCTTGGCGATTACAACGCCTTCGAAAGCCTGCAGACGGGAGCGGTCACCTTCCTTCACTTTCACCTGAACGACGATGGTGTCGCCCGGGGCGAAGGCCGGGATTTCTTTGCTCATCTGTTCAGCTTCGATCTGCTGAATGATTTTGTTGGTCATCTTGTGCTCCTAAGGTAAATCGTCGGATCTACCATCGATACGTTAACTATCGTCCCGCTCGCGGAGGTACTCCTCGAGCAGCTTCTTCTCTTCTCCAGAAAGTGAGCGACTTTCCAGAAGATCGACGCGTCGTTCATAGGTCCGCCCAAGGGACTGCTGTAAACGCCAACGCCGGATGTGTGCATGGTTGCCACTGAGCAACACGTCGGGAACACGCTGATCCGCATACACCTCCGGACGGGTGTAGTGCGGGCAATCAAGCAGACCGTCGGTGAAGGAATCCTCCTCCGCCGAGTCCGCATGCCCTAAAGCTCCGGGCAGCAGCCGTGTAACCGCATCAACCAGGACCATTGCCGGCAGCTCACCGCCAGACAATACGTAGTCACCAATCGACCACTCTTCATCGACATGAGCCTCAATAAAGCGCTCGTCAATGCCTTCATAACGACCGGCTATCAGAATCAACGATTCATGCTTCGCCAGGTCCTTGACCGCCGACTGAGTCAGCTTGCGGCCTTGTGGCGACAGGTAGATCACCTTCGCCGTTCCTCCGGTTGCCTGCCTGGCCTCGACCAGGGCGTCTTCCAGAGGCTTGATCTTCATCACCATGCCCGGACCACCGCCAAAAGGCCGATCATCTACCGTGTGGTGACGATCCGTGGTGTAGTCCCGCGGGTTCCAGCAGGTCAGTTGCAACAACCCCTGTTTCACCGCTCGGCTGGTAATGCCGTACTCACTGATGGCCGAGAACATCTCGGGAAACAGCGTGATGACGTCTACGCGCAGGCTGGCCATTGCTTAGAAGTCCGCGTCCCATTCCACCCTCATTTCGCCTGCCGCCAGGTCGATTGCCAACACGCATTGCTCTGTATAGGGCAATAGCCGTTCACGATCATCCAGGCTGCCAGCGCAGGGCTTGACCACCATTACATCGTTCGCACCGGTCTCCAACAGGTGATCAACCTTGCCGAACAGATGTCCGTCCTGGTTGATGACACTCAGACCCACGAGCTGATACCAGTAGTAATCGCCGTCGGTCAGGTTGGGCAAAAGGCTGCGAGAGATACAAATCTCATAACCGCTCAGAAGACGAGCTTCATCACGATCGTCGAGCCCTTTGAGCTTGGCGACCAGATCCTTTTGAGTGGATCGGCCCGAGACCAGCTCTACCTGCTTGACCACACCTTCGCGCCGAAGCGTCCAGTTGGGGAAATCCAGCAGGTTTTCGATCGGATCGGTAAAGGAATAGACCTTCACCTCGCCGCGAACGCCGTGAACCGAAAAAATCTTGCCGACAACGATCAAGTCATCAGCGTTTTTTGGCGTCGCGTTCATATTGCTCAGGCGGCAGCCTTGGCAGCGTCCTTCAACAGCTTGGCAACGCGCTCAGAAGGCTGTGCGCCAACGCTCAGCCAATGAGCAACGCGGTCTTCCTTAACGGACAGACGAACTTCCTGGCCACGAGCGATAGGGTTGAAGAAACCAACCTGCTCAATGTGCGAACCGGTAACAGCGTTACGCGAGTCGGTCACGGTCAGGGTGTAAAATGGGCGCTTTTTGGAGCCGCCACGGGCAAGACGGATGGTTAGCATTGAACATCGTTCCTGTAGTCGGTGCTGCAAATCATAATGCACAGCGGGCACACGGGTGCCCGAAAGGCCGCATATTCTCAAGGAATACACGGGTATTTGCAAATGCCTTTTTACACGAGGTAAAAGGCCTGCCTGCTGATCTGCGGTTTGCACTGCCTTATATAAAAGGCAGCAATGGTCCCGCCGAGGCGGGATTTCAGTCGCTGGCACATCTACACGCCAACGACTTGAATCGGGTTTACATCTTGGGCATGCCGCCGCCAGGCATCATGCCGCCCAGGCCGCGCATCATTTTGGCCATGCCGCCCTTGGCAGAAAACTTCTTCATCATCTTCTGCATTTGCTTGTGCTGCTTGATCAGGCGGCCAATGTCCTGCACCTGGGTGCCGGAACCCATGGCGATACGGCGTTTGCGCGAACCGCTGATCAGGTCAGGGTCACGGCGCTCGGCCGGGGTCATGGAGTTGATGATCGCTTCCATCTGCTTGAACTGCTTCTCGGCTGCGCCCTGGGCGTTGCCCATCTGCGCCAGGTTGACCCCACCGATGCTCGGCAGCTTGTCCATCAGGCCGCCGAGGCCGCCCATGTTCTTCATTTGCAGGAGCTGGTCGCGGAAGTCTTCGAGGTCGAAGCCCTTGCCCTTCTTCAGCTTCTTGGCGAGTTTGTCGGCCTTTTCCTTGTCGAGCGTCTGCTCGGCCTGCTCGATCAGGCTGAGCACGTCGCCCATGCCGAGGATCCGCGAGGCGATACGGTCAGGGTGGAACGGCTCGAGCGCTTCAGTCTTCTCGCCCATACCGATGAACTTGATCGGCTTGCCGGTGATCGCGCGCACCGACAGCGCGGCACCGCCACGGGCATCACCGTCGACCTTGGTCAGCACCACACCGGTCAGCGGCAGGGCATCGCCGAACGCCTTGGCGGTGTTGGCGGCGTCCTGGCCGGTCATGGCGTCGACCACGAACAGCGTTTCGATCGGTTTGACCGCGGCGTGCAGGTCCTTGATCTCGGCCATCATCTCGGCGTCGATGTGCAGACGACCGGCGGTATCGACGATAACCACGTCGATGAATTTCAGCTTGGCTTCGCGGATCGCCGCTTCGGCGATGGCCACCGGCTTCTGGCTGATGTCCGACGGGAAGAAGGTCACGCCGATATCGTTGGCCAGGGTTTCCAGTTGCTTGATCGCCGCCGGACGGTAGACGTCGGCCGAAACGACCATGACGGTCTTCTTCTTGCGCTCTTTAAGGAAGCGCGCGAGCTTGCCGGCGGTGGTGGTCTTGCCCGCGCCCTGCAGGCCGGCCATCAGTACCACGGCGGGCGGTGCGGCATTCAGACTCAGGTCTTCGTTGGCCGCGCCCATCAATTCTTCGAGTTCGGCCTGGACGATCTTCACGAACGCCTGGCCCGGCGTCAGGCTGCGCGAAACCTCGGTCCCGACCGCACGTTCCTTGACCTTGTTGACGAAGTCCTTCACCACCGGCAAGGCGACGTCGGCTTCGAGCAACGCCATGCGCACTTCGCGCAGGGTGTCTTTGATGTTGTCTTCGTTCAGCTTGGCCTTGCCAGTGACATGGCGCAGCGTCTGTGACAGACGATCGGTCAGGTTTTCAAACATGGGGATCCTTTCGGGCTCTTGTAGAACCGAGGTTTATCAGCCGCCCCAGGCGCATTCGGCCGGCCTTGGGCAGGGGCAGGGCGGCGATTATAACGAAGACTCGCGCCAGCGCACACCATACCGTCGGCGCACAGTCTTCCTAGGGGGCCGGGTTCTATGCCAAACTCATCGGCTTTCGGGCTTGCCTAACAGGACTTATGCTCCCCTTGTCACCCAGCTTGCTACCCAACCTGATCGCCGCCTGCCTCTACGCCGCCGCGATCATCCTCCAAGGCACCGGCCTGGCCCGGGGCGTCAAGGCCGACAAACGGCTGCTCGGCCTGCTGGGAGGCCTGGCGGTCATCGCCCAGGGCGCCGCGCTGTACTGGCAGTTGCTCACGCCGCTGGGACTGAGCCTGGACTTCTTCAGCGCCGCCAGCCTGATCGCCACCGCAGTCATTGCCATCACCCTGCTCGCCTGCCTGCGCAGTCCGGTGGAGAACCTGCTGCTGTTGCTGTTCCCACTGGGCCTGCTGACGGCCCTGATCGCGCAATTCGCGCCGTCGGGCACGGTTCCGCTGATCAACGAAGAGCCCGGCATCCTCGCGCATATCCTGCTGTCGATCCTCGCCTACGGCCTGTTCACCATCGCGGTGTTCCAGTCGCTGTTGCTGCTGATGCAGGACCACCAGCTCAAGCACAAGCATCCGTCCGGGCTGATCCGCAATTTCCCGCCGCTGCAAACCATGGAAAGCCTGCTGTTCGGCTTCCTCTGGGCCGGCTGGGGCCTGCTCTCGCTGTCGCTGATCTCCGGCTGGTTGTTCCTCGACAACCTGTTCGCCCAGCATCTGGTCCACAAGACCTTGCTGGCCTGCGTCGCCTGGATCGTGTTCAGCGTGCTGCTGTGGGGCCGCACCCGCCTCGGCTGGCGCGGACACAAGGCGATCCGCTGGACCCTCGCCGGGTTCTGCCTGCTGATGCTGGCGTATTTCGGCAGCAAGCTGGTACGCGAATTCATTCTGCATATCTGACGGGCGAACTATGGACACCTTGCCGTTGGCTCCGCTGCTCGGGCTTCTGGCCCTGGCCTTGCTGTGGTCGGCACTGTTCACCGCGGTCGACGCCGCCCGCGTGCAACTGGCGGGCAACCGGCGCAACGGCAATGGCGGCGCCCGCGACACCTCTGACCTCCCGCCCCAGGCGCTGATCTTCGGCGCCACCCTCGGCAAGCTGCTGGTGCTGGCCCTCGCCGGCCTGACCGGCCTGCGCTGCCAGGGCGAGACCGGTTTCTGGCTGGGCTGCCTGGCAGCGGCCATCCTGCTGCTGGTCTGCGCAGAGTACCTGCCGCGGCAACTGGCCCGACGCAACCCGGAAGCCTTTATCGGCCTGGGCATCGTCCTGCGCCTTCCGCTGCGCCTGCTGCAGCCGCTGGCCTGGTTGCTGGACTGCATCGCGCGCCTGATCCTGCGCCCTTTTTCAGTGCGGCCGAGCATGGTCAACCAGCATGAACAGAATGCCGACAGCGAGCCGGACGATAGCGACGCCTCGGAGGAAAACCCCTCCCACAGCAGTCTCCCCACCAGCCTGAAGGCGCTGGAGAGGGTCACTGTCAACCACATCCTGGTGCCGCGCAGCGAAGTCGACGGGATCAACCTGGACGATTCGATCGAGCAGATCATCGCGCAATTGAACACCTGCAAACACACGCGACTGCCGGTATTCCACAACGACATCAACCAGGTCCAGGCGGTGCTCAACACGCGGCATATCGCCCACTTGCTGCCCAAGGCCGAGCTGACCCACGAAACCCTGCTGGCCGCCTGCTACGAGCCCTACTTCGTCCCGGAAAGCACCCCGCTGCAACTGCAGTTGCTCAATTTCCACAAGCAACAGCGGCGGATGGGCATCGTTGTCGACGAGTACGGCGAGGTGGAGGGCATCGTCACCCTGGAAGACATCCTCGAAGAAATCGTCGGCGAGTTCGAAGAACAGGACGACCTCGACAACCCGCATATCCACCCGCAAGGGGATGGCCGTTACGTGATCGAAGGCAACGTGGCGATCCGCGAGCTCAACCGCAGCCTTGGCTGGCACCTGCCCAGCGACGGACCGAAGACCCTCAACGGCCTGGTCACCGAGGCGCTGGAAAGCATCCCGGCCAGCGCGGTGTGCCTGAAGATTGGCCGCTACCGCCTGGAAATCCTCGAAACCGAAGACAACTGCGCCAGCCGGATCCTGGTCTGGACCGTCGCCCGCCAGCCCGCCGCCTGATTCGTTACGCCCGCAACGCCTGACATAGACACATTTCGTATCGAATCTGGCTATACTCGGGCCACGCTTACCCAGCCCTGCCGTCGCGCCCGCTACCCGCTCCCGGCGCTTTCCGGCCAGTCCGCACCGCCTGCATCGCGCGCTTTACCGGCACCGCTTCACACCCCGAACAGTGCCCGCGCCCGCCCCCATCCCCCCAGGGCTATGCTCGGCCGCGCGACCCATACCAAAAAAATGCTCCGACGCAGCGCCGTCGCCCGTGCGCGGCCGCCCAGGAAGCCTTCGACTGTCAGGGGACCTTGCATGACCACCAGCAGCACCTACAACAATGAGGCCGACACCGCGCCGTCCGGCAATTCGCCGGCCCGCGTCGCCACCGCCAGCTTCATCGGCACTGCCATCGAGTTCTACGATTTCTATGTCTACGCCACCGCCGCCGCGCTGGTGATCGGACCGGTGTTCTTCCCGCAGACCTCCGGCACCGCGCAGATGCTGTCGGCGTTTCTCACCTTCGGTATCGCCTTCCTCGCGCGGCCACTGGGCTCGGCGCTGTTCGGCCACTTCGGCGACCGGATCGGACGCAAATCCACCCTGGTCGCCTCGCTGCTGCTGATGGGGGTGTGCACCACGCTGATTGGCGTGCTGCCGGGGCATGACAGCATCGGCAACTGGGCGCCGGTCCTGCTCTGCATCCTGCGTTTCGGCCAGGGCCTGGGCCTGGGCGGCGAATGGGGCGGCGCGGCGCTGTTGGCCACCGAGAACGCGCCCAAGGGCAAGCGCGCCTGGTTCGGCATGTTCCCGCAACTCGGCCCGTCCATTGGTTTCCTCGCCGCCAACGGCCTGTTCCTGGCGCTGGCGATGCTGCTGAGCGACGAAGACTTCCGCGCCTGGGGCTGGCGCATCCCGTTCCTGCTCAGCGCGGCACTGGTGATCGTCGGCCTGTACGTGCGCCTGAAACTGGAAGAAACCCCGGTGTTCGCCAAGGCCATGGCCAGCCACCAGCGCGTGAAGCTGCCGGTGGTCGAACTGTTCGCCCAATACTGGCTGCCGGTGCTGCTCGGCGCCGGGGCGATGGTGGTGTGCTATGCGCTGTTCTACATCTCGACGGTGTTTTCGCTGAGCTACGGCGTGTCGACGCTGGGCTACACCCGGGAAACCTTCCTCGGCCTGCTGTGCTTCGCGGTGCTGTTCATGGCCCTGGCCACGCCGCTGTCGGCCTGGCTCAGCGACCGTTACGGGCGCAAGCCGGTGCTGGTGATCGGCGCGCTGATGGCGATCGCCTCGGGCTTTGCCATGGAGCCGTTGCTGACCTCCGGGTCCACCGCCGGCGTGGCGTTGTTCCTGGCGATCGAGCTGTTCCTGATGGGGGTGACATTCGCACCGATGGGCGCGCTGCTGCCCGAACTGTTCCCCACCCACGTGCGCTACACCGGCGCGTCGGCGGCTTATAACCTGGGCGGAATCGTCGGCGCCTCGGCAGCACCGTTCTTCGCACAGAAGCTGGTGGCGATGGGGGGATTGAGCTGGGTGGGCGGGTATGTGTCGGCCGCGGCGCTGCTGAGCCTGATCGCCGTGCTGTGCCTGAAGGAAACCCGGCACGCGGAGTTGTAACGACAACGCGGGGCGAGCCAGGCGGCCCGCCCCGCGTCTACAGCCTTACAGCTCGACCTTGACTGCTTGCGAAGCGCGGGTCGCCTTGGCCCGGGCGGCCTCGATCGACTCGTCGCGCGCCAGGCACACGCCCATCCGGCGCTGACCGTTGACTTCCGGCTTGCCGAACAGGCGCAGCGCGGTATCAGGCTCGGCCAGGGCAGCGCCGAGATTGTCGAACGCGGTCTGCTGCGACTGACCTTCCACCAGGATTACCGCGGACGCCGACGGACCGAACTGACGGACCGACGGGATCGGCAGGCCGAGAATCGCCCGGGCGTGCAGGGCGAACTGCGACAGGTCCTGGGAAATCAGGGTCACCAGGCCGGTGTCATGCGGGCGCGGCGAGACTTCGCTGAACCACACCTGATCGCCCTTGACGAACAGTTCGACGCCGAACAGACCGCGGCCGCCCAACGCCTCGGTGACCGCCTTGGCCACGCGCTCGGACTCGGCCAGCGCCACCGGGCTCATGGCCTGTGGCTGCCAGGATTCCTGGTAGTCGCCCTTCTCCTGACGGTGTCCGACAGGCGCCAGGAAGGTGGTGCCGCCGACATGACGAACGGTCAGCAGGGTGATTTCGTAGTCGAAATCGATGAAGCCTTCGATGATCACCCGGCCCTTGCCGGCACGGCCGCCTTCCTGGGCGTAGTCCCAGGCTTTCTGCAGGTCGTCGGCGCTTTTCAGCAGGCTCTGGCCCTTGCCCGACGAACTCATCACCGGCTTGACCACACACGGGAAGCCCAGGTCCAGGGCGGCCTTGCTGTAGTCCTCGAAGGTGTCGGCAAAGTGGTAAGGCGAGGTGGGCAGGTCCAGCTCTTCAGCCGCCAGGCGACGGATGCCTTCGCGGTTCATGGTCAGTTGCGCGGCGCGGGCGGTGGGCACCACGGTGAAGCCTTCGGCTTCCAGCTCGACCAGGGTCGCGGTGGCGATGGCTTCGATTTCCGGGACGATGTAGTGCGGTTTCTCGGCCTCGATGACCGCACGCAGGGCGGCGCCGTCGAGCATGTTGATCACGTGGCTGCGATGCGCCACCTGCATGGCCGGGGCATTGGCGTAACGGTCCACGGCGATCACTTCGACGCCCAGGCGTTGCAGCTCGATCACCACTTCCTTGCCCAGCTCGCCACAGCCACAGAGCAGTACACGGGTCGCGGTGGGCGACAATGGGGTTCCGATACGGGTCATCTCAGGTCCTCAAAGGGAAGGAATCCATGGCCGCCCCAGCACGGTGCGGGCCAGCGAAAGGGGCACATTTTACATGGTTGAACGCCGTCGCGGCTCAGCCGGCGATGGCGTTTTTCCGCACCCGCCAGGCCATGGCCAGCCACACCGCGGTGACGCCGGCGAATTTCGACGCCAGGGCAGTACCGACCACGGCCGGCGTCAGGGCGCCGATCATGCCGAAGAAGATGAAGGTGTCGAGCGGAATGCTCAGCGCGGAACTGATCCACAGGCGGTCATGCAGCGGGCGCTTGGTGATGCTGAACACTACCCAGTCGATCAGCTCGGACACCGCGAACGCGGTGGCGCTGGCCAGGGCGATGGTCGGGTCGGAGGTGACATAGGACAGCACCAGCGCCGCCAGCATGGCGACCAGCGCGCCGTGGCCGAAGCGGGTCTGCACCATGTCGCGCAGGACGAACACCAATCCGCCCCAGGCGGACCAGATCACGTCCAGGTGCGGCGCACTGGAGAAGGCGTAGTTGATGAGCACCACGCTGCTGATATAGGCGATGAGAAAGAACATTGGGGGCACCGGTAGCAAGCCGCACAGGGTACTTCACAGCCCGCGTGCGGCCAAGCCCCGGGAATCAGTTCGCCGCGCGGGGTTGGGCGAAGACCAGGCCGGCGGCCACGGCGCGCTCGTGACAGAAGCGCAGCACCTGCCGGCGCTCGGTGTTGTCCATGCGGCCCCAGCGGGTGATTTCAGCGGCGGTGCGCTGGCAGCCGGTGCAGATGTCTTGTTCGTCCAGCGCGCAAATGCTGACGCAAGGTGAGGCCACGGGCCTTTCAGCGGTGCTCATCAATCCTCCTGCGGCGCCAGGTCGTGGGCATAACGCTGGGCGTTGTGCACGTAATGGGCGGCGCTGGCTTCCAGCATCTTCTTCTGTGCCTCGGTCAGTTCGCGCACCACCTTGCCCGGCGAGCCCATCACCAGCGAGCCGTCGGGGATTTCCTTGCCTTCGGGGATCAGCGCATTGGCGCCGATGATGCAGTGCTTGCCGATCCGCGCACCGTTGAGGATGACCGCGTTGATACCGATCAGGCTGTAGTCGTCCACCGAACAGCCATGGAGCATGGCGTTGTGGCCGATGGTCACGCCCTTGCCGATGGTCAGCGGCGAGCCCATGTCGGTGTGCATCACCGTGCCGTCCTGGACGTTGCTGTTCGCGCCGATGTCGATCAGTTCGTTGTCGCCACGCAGGACCGCGTTGAACCAGACATTGGCGCCCGCCTGCAGGCGTACCTTGCCGATCAGCGTGGCATTGGGCGCCACCCAGCTTTGTGGATGGGTTTCGACCCGAAAGTCGCCCAGACGGTATTTCATGCGTGGTTCCTCACGGTGGGGTTCGCGGCGGGTGATCCCGCTCAGAGTGGGGTGAAGCGTTCAGGCGGATGGTGCAGGCTGATGCGCGCATCGTAGAGCAGGTTGACCAGTTCGACGATCATGATCGCCGACAGGCCCCAGATCTTGTACTCGCCGAAGCGGTAGCTGGGGACGTACCAACTGCGGCCCTGATAATCGATGCGGTGGGTGTGATCGCGCGGGTCCTGGCGGAAGAACTCCAGCGGCACGCTGAACACCGCGGCGATCTCGGCATCGTTGGGCCGGTATTCGACGTAATCGGGGATCAGCCCGACGAAAGGCGTGACTTTCAGTCCGTGCAACGAGACCAGCGGGGTCAATGGACCAATCACCTCCACCAAGCCGGGTGGCAGGCCGATTTCTTCCTCGGCTTCGCGCAGGGCGGTGAAAATCAGGTCGGGGTCTTCCGGGTCGCGGCGACCGCCGGGGAATGCCACTTCGCCGCCGTGGGTCGAGAGGCCCTTGGCGCGCAAGGTCAGTACCAGCTCGGGCTCTTCACTACGGGTGATCGGTAGCAGCACCGCGGCCTCAGGAAAACGTCGATCGGTTTCCAGGGTGCCCGGGGTGTGACTGCTCACACGGCGAAGTAGCTCGTCCAGCATGGTCTCTCTCATTCCAGTAACGTTCTGCATCATGCACCAAAGCCGCGCCACGCCCAACCCCCGGCGACGATCGCACTTGCGGGGCGCGGGACCGCGGCGCGAAGATAGCGCACCTCCCAGGAAGATAAGCATGAAATACTGCAGCGCGTGCGGCAAAGCGGTCACCCAGCGCATACCCGAAGGCGACTCCCGCTTGCGTTATGTCTGCGACCACTGCCAGACCATCCACTACCAGAATCCCAATATCGTCGCCGGCGTGCTGCCGAACCATGGCAGCAAGGTGCTGCTGTGCCGTCGCGCCATCGAGCCGCGCCGCGGCTACTGGACCCTGCCCGCCGGCTTCATGGAAAACGGCGAAACCATGGAACAGGCCGCCCGCCGCGAAACCGTCGAAGAAGCCTGCGCGCGCCTGGGCGAGATGACCCTGTATCACCTGTACGACCTGCCGCACATCAACCAGGTACACGTGTTTTTCCGCGCCGAACTGGCCGACCTGGACTTCGATATCGGCGAGGAAAGCCTGGAAGTGCGCCTGTTCGAAGAAAACGAGATCCCGTGGGACGAGCTGGCTTTCAGGACGATCCGCGTCACACTAGAATGCTACTATCGGGACCGCGAAAGGCAGCACTACCCGGTTCACACCGAGAGCCTGCCAGCGTCGTTCGCCCCGCCACCCAAGTCCGATTCGTAAAACCGCGATTATCAGGGATACCGTTTCATGCGCTGGTTGCTTGCCCTTTTCTGCCTCAGTGTGGCTTCGGTGTCCCAGGCGGCTTACACCGAAACCATCGTCACCAAGCCGATCCTCAAGGACGCGCCGCTTGCGCCGCAGTCCTCTCCCGCCGAGGTCAAGCCATCGAACCGGATCGACAAGGTGCTGGTGCTCAAGTCGCAGCGCCGCCTTGAACTGATCAGCAATGGCGCACCGCTCAAGACCTACCGCATCTCCCTCGGCAAGAAGCCCGTCGGCGCCAAGGAGCGCGAGGGCGACAAGCGCACCCCGGAAGGCTTCTATTGGCTGGACTGGCGCAAGGTCTCGGACCGCTACAACCTGGCGATCCACGTGTCCTACCCCAACGTCACCGATGCCGCCCGGGCACGTCGCGAAGGCGTTCAGCCCGGCGGGATGATCATGATTCACGGAACGCCGGACACGGAGGACAACCCGGAACAGCTTTTCCATACGCTGGACTGGACCGAAGGCTGCATCGCCATGCGCAACACCGACATGCGCGAAGTCTGGAGCCTGGTAAAAGACGGCACCATGATCGAGATCCGCCCCTGATCGACCCGCTCCGGCGCCTTCGCGCCGGACATTTCCTACCCTCCTGAATAACCTTCGGAAATTTCCGAGGGCACTCGCGCTCGTCCCCTACCCCTCCTCACGCTCATCCCCAGCATTCAAACGGATGCTCCTCCCTTAGATTCATCTCACCTGAAATGCTTCCTTCGTCCTAGAACAAGAACATAAGGACGCCAGCCTATGTCCCGTTCATCGCGAACCGGAAACCCGCGCTACCCGGCGCTGGCATCCACGGTCTTCATCACCCTGATTTTGCTGTTCGTGGCACCCGCGCTGGCCGACGAGGCCTTTTCGGTCCTGCCGCTATTGCGCGAGCAACGCCGCGACGCAGAGGCCCTGGAGCGGCAACAGCGCTTGCGCCAGCTCACGCCACCGACGGTCATCGATACGCCGAACGAGACGCCCGCTGCGGCGCTCGAAACCGAAGGCTGCTGGCCTGTCTCCGGCCTTCGCCTGGCGGGCAACACGCTGATTTCACGCGAAGCGCTGAACGAGGTGGTCGATCCGTTGCTGCAACCGTGCATGGACGAGGCACGGGTCAACGCGGAGCTCAAAGCCATCACTCGGCTTTACCTGCAACAGGGTTACCTCGCCAGCCGGCCTTATCTGGCCCAGCCGCCGCACGCGGGGGCGAGCCTGGACATCCTGATCGTCGAAGGTTTTGTCGAATCGGTGGAGTTCGATGACCCGGATCTGCCGTTGTCGCTGTCCCGCGCCTTTCCCGATCTGCTTGGCCAGCCACTGCGCCTGAGCACGCTGGAGCAGGGGCTGAACCAGATGAATCGCCTGCAGGCGTTCGACCTCAGCGCGGACCTTGAGCCGGGCGAACTGCGAGGCGGCACGCGGGTGATCATTCGCTCGCAACGGCAACCGGCATCACGCCTGAAGCTGGCCACCAGCCTCGACAACCGCGGCAGCGAGGCGACGGGCCGCGAGCGACTGGGTGTCAGCCTGAGCCTAGACAGTCCGCTGGAACACAACGATTTCCTGCGTCTGCACAGCCTTCGCCGCCTGTTGCCCGGGCGTGGCGACAGCCGTGGCTACGGGCTCTACTACAACAGCCCTTATGGCCCCTGGCGTTTAGCCCTGAGCCTGGACCGCCTGGAATACCGCGCCGCCCTGCCCGGCTCGAACGCCAGCAACAGCGGCCAGAGCGATTTCTACAGCCTCGGCGTGGACCGCGCGCTATGGCACGACCAGTCCACCACCCTCGGCGCCAACCTGCGGCTCAACTACAAGCGCCTGGACACGCGGTTCTCCAGCGAAAGACTGCGCCTTCGCCTGCAAAGCCCGACGCTCACCAGCCTCGATGCCAGTCTCAACCTGAGCTGGCGCGACGATGCGCTGTGGAACGCCACCCTCGGCTACAACCAGGGGCTCGGCTGGTTCGGATCCGATGACCGCGCAGCAAACCCGCGCGCGCCGCAGCCGCTGTTCCGCAAGTACCTGGCAAGCCTCTGGCAACTGCGCGAAGGCGTCGATCCCGCGTTTCGCTGGCGCTGGGAAAGCGAACTGAGCCTGCAATACAGCCCTGAACCGCTACCCGCGATCGAGCAGATGGCGGTCGCGGGCGACACGGCGGTGCGGGGCTTTCGTCGCGCCACGGTGTCCGGCGCCAGCGGCGCGGTCTGGCGCAACACCCTCAGCCTGCCGCTGAACAACCCGCTGCCGGTGCCGCTGGAAATCCGTCCGAGCCTCGGCCTCGACGCCGGCTGGAGCCGCTACGACCACGGCAGCCCCACACAACGACTGCTCGGCGCCCACGCCGGCCTGCAACTGAGCCTGCCTCGCGGCCAGCTGAGCCTCGATTACCAGCGCGCCCTGCAGGCCAGCGGCACGCGGCGCCGCGATCTGGAGCCGGGCTACTGGCGCGCGCAACTGACCCTGACGTTCTGATCCCCACCCAAGAGAGAGACCACCATGACCCCTCTACCTCCACGGTTCACCCCCGACCTGCTGCGCTGGGCGATCAGCGTCAGCCTGCTGGTTCCCACCGGAGCCATCGCCAACAACGGCCTGCAACCGGCCACCGGCCCGGGCGGAACGCCATCCATCAACGAGCACAACGGTGTGCCGGTGATCAACATCGTCGCGCCGTCCGCCAGCGGCCTGTCGCACAACCAGTTCCTCGACTACAACGTCGGCCAGCCTGGCGTGGTGCTCAACAACGCCCTGCACGCCGGGCAATCGCAATTGGCCGGCGCGCTGGGCGCCAACCCGCAATTCCAAGGCCAGGCGGCGTCCACCATCCTCAACGAGGTGATCAGCCGCAACGCCTCCAGCATCGACGGCACCCAGGAAATCTTCGGCCAGCCCGCCGACTACATCCTCGCCAACCCCAACGGCATCACCATCAACGGCGGCAGCTTCATCAACACCACCCGCGCGGGCTTTCTGGTGGGGCGCCCGGAAATCGAAGACCAGCGCCTCACCTACCTCAACAGCCTCACCGCCAGCGGCGAGTTGCGGGTCGACGGCCTTGGTCTGAGCAATGCAGAAGGCGCCCTGGAACTGATCGCCCCGCGCATCGAGAGCCATGGCCCACTTCGCGCGGCGACCGACCTGGACCTGACCGTCGGCCGCAACCGCATCGACCGCGCCAGCGGCGAGATCGTCGAGCATCTGGCCGGCACGCCGGGCTCTATCGACGCCAGGCTGTTCGGCGCCATGCAGGCCGGGCGCATCCGGATCATCAGCACCGCCGAGGGCGCGGGCGTGCGAATCGAGGCGCCGTCGATGGACGCTCGCCAAGGCATCAGCATTCGCTCGGCCGGGGACTTGAAGATCAGCGGCAGCGCGCAGCAACGCAGTCGTCTCGACGCGGGCAAAGGCAACCTCGAGCTGGATGCCAAGGACAACATGACGCTGAGCGCCGTCGAAGGCCGGGCCGAACAGATCAAGGTCCGCACCGGCAAAAACCTCACCCTCGACGCCAAGACCCGCGAAAGCATCCGCCGCGACAACGAGAAGTGGGACAAGAAGTGGTGGTTCGTCACCACCGAAACCTTCGAGCGCACGGGCAGCGAAGTCGAACGCCTGACCACCGGCAGCGATTTCCAGGCCGTCAGCGACATCACCCTCGACGCCGGTGGCGACGCCCGCCTGCTGGCCGCCGGGGTACAAGCAGGCGGCGACCTGAAGCTGCGCAGCGGCAACACGCTGGAGGTCAGCGCCGGCATCGACAGCGTGACCCGCGACGAACGCATTCGCCACCGCAAGCACCTGTGGCGCGGCGACCAGGACACCCACGACTACCGCGAAAGCGCCCGCCCCAGCCAACTCTCAGGCCGCAACCTGACCGTGGAGGCGGCGGGGCCCACCCGCATCATCGGCAGCGAGCTGCGAAGCAGCGCGGACATGAGCATCAAAACCCCTGAACTCGATATCGCCGGGACCTCGCTCAAGGGCAGTGACTCCCGCAAGGAATACCGGGGCGACCTGGCCTCCGGGGCGTTTTTCGGCAACCGCGAGCGGGCACAAGGCGAACAGCACACCGTTCGTGGCAGCCAGCTTGAGGCGGGCGGTGCCTTGACCGTGATCGCCGATGAAGTGCGGGTCAGCGGCAGCCGGATCAGCAGCACCGGCGACGCCCTGCTGGCCAGCGAAAAGGCCCTGCTCAGCGTCGAAGCGGCGCGGGAAAGCTCGACCCGCAGCACCAGCAGCAAAGACAGCAAGTTGTTCGGCCTGCTCGGCAGCAGCACCGACACCCACCAGCAACGTGACACCGCGCTGGTCAGCGACCTGGCCTCGGAAAGCAACCTGCGCCTGGCCAGCGCCGACGAGTTGCGGGTCATCGGTGCGCGGCTGAAAGCCGGCGGGCAGTTGCAACTGGACGCCGCGAAAGACCTGCACGTCAGCGCCGCCACCCAGAGCGAAAACAGCACCACCCAACAAACCGACAAAAGCCTCTACGCCAGCGCCCGGCAGACGGCCGAAGCGCTCGACGGCAAGCCGGCGTCGAAGCAATACGTGGCCTCAGCGGGCTATGAAGTGAAAAAAAGCGAGCGCAGCGCCAGCCAGGACACATTGGTTGCCAGCCAGCTCAGCGGCGCGGCGATCAACATTGGCAGCCAGGCCGACGTGTCGCTGAACAGCAGCAACCTCGACAGCAGCGGCGCCATCGATATCAGCGGCAAGACCGTCACCCTGGGCGCGCAAACCACCCGCGAGCGGCAACTCAGCACCAGCACCCGCTCGGCGGGCGGCCTCGCGGTGACCGCAGGAATGGATCGCCAGGGCGGCGGCTACGAGGGTGCCTACCAGCGACGGGAACAGGAGGAAAGCCTGGTCGACAGCCTCCCGAGCGAGCTGACGGCAGCGGGACCGTTACGCATCAAGGCCGACACGCTGATCAATGAAGCGGCGCAGGTGAGCGCCGGCGAGCACCTGCTGGTCGACGCAACCCGGGTGGAAAACCGCGCCACCGCCAGCGTCCGCGAAACCCGCGACAGCGAGCGCAACTGGCAGGGCAGCCTGGGCTTGAGTCTGGAAACCCGCGATATCACCCGTCCGATCGAAAACCTGATCAACGGCAACGAGGCCGCGCGCTTCCAGCAAGCCTCGGTGGAAGACGCCCTGGCGCCGCCGACCCTGGGCGTGGACCTGGCGCTGGAGCACCTCAACCGCGAACAGACCAGCCGCAGCGAAACCGCGCGGGTCAGCGAGCTGTCCGGCACCACGGTGAAGGTCCAGGCCGATGAGGTGAGCGATACCGGCACTCGCTACCGCGCCGAAAAAGGCGGACTGCAGATCGATGCGCGGAATCACCAGTTCGTCGCCGCGCAAGACACCACCGCCGAAACCGTCGAGCGCCTGGAAGCCGGCGGCACTGCCCGGGTGGAAACCAGCACGGGCAAGGACATTGCCGGGAAAATCACCGGCAAGGGCGGATCGCTGAGCAGCAGCAACACCACGACCACCGCCCGCCCGGGGAGCCTCTACGGTCAGCAGGGCATCCAGATTCAACTGGGCAGCGACGGGCTTTACGAGGGCACCGCCTTCGACGCCGGCAAGGGCGGTCTGACCCTCGAGACGGCCGGCAATCTCAGCCTGCCCCAGGCCAACGATCGCCAGGAGCAGAGCCTGCGCCAGCTCGACGGCAATGCCTGGCTCAAGGCGGGTAACAGCCCGGCGGGCAGTGCACTGGAGGCCCGTGGCTATCTGGATCGAAAACGCAGCGACAGCCAGGACAGCCAGGCGCGGGTCGCCAGCATCGACAGCACGGGCGATGTCCGCCTCAAGGCCGGCGGTGAGCTGACGCTCGCCGGCACCCGCATCGGCAGCAGCGGCGCCAAGCCAACCAATATCGACGTGCAGGCCGACGGCCCGCTGCGGGTGTTGGCGGCCAGCGACAGTCATGAGGCCAGCGGCGATAACATTGGCGGCGGCGGTGAGGTGGTCTTGAAGATGAACGACGCCGGCAAGGGCGGCGGGCTGGGCGGGCATTTCAGCAACGGGCGGATTTCCGAGTCCGACCGCCGTACCCAGGGCGCGGTCTTCACCGCGCAACAGGAGGTGAACCTGTCGAGCCAGGCGAGACAGGACGACGCGATTCACCTTGAGGGCCTGCAGGCATCGGCCGAGCGGATCAAGGTCGCGGCGGAAAACGGCGGCGTGCTGATCGAGTCCGCCACCAGCAGCGAGCGCCGCGACAACCTCGACCTGACCGTGGGTGCCGGCATCGCCATGACCCCGGCAGCCACGCGCGACGACACGAAAAAAGGTCTGTATGGCCGGGCGCAGTTCAACCTCGACCAACGCGACAACCTTGTGCACCAGAACAGCCAGCTCGACGCCGGAAACGTCGGCCTGTACAGCATGAACGACATGCTGCTCAACGGCGTGCGGGTCAATGCCGGGCGTATCGAAGGCGTTATCGGCGGTGACCTGCAACTGGCCAGCCGCCAGGACCGGGTCAACGCGTTGAAGGTGAATGTCGATGCGCAACTGAGCCGGGAGAAGAACCCGCAGGGCTACCTCAACGCCGTGCGCTCCTTCGGTGGTCCGCTGGGTGCCAGCGCCGAGAAGAAAGTCGGCGGCGCGGTGCAGAGCGCCGACCCGGGCATTTCACCGACGCTGGACCTGAAAGTGGATTACGCACGGCGTGACAGCGTCGCCAGCCAGAGCCGGCTGAGCGGGCAGGAAGGCGTTGCCTTGCAGGTCGGCGGCGATGTGAAGCTGTCGGGGGCGGATGTTCGTTCAAGCCAGGGCAAGGTCGAACTGGGTAGCGAGCGGATCAGCCAGGAAACCCTGAACGGCCGCGATGTGCGGCGAGTGGTGGGGACCAACCTGTCGAATGCGCCAGTGGAGCTGGGCAGCGATCTGGTCAATACCTACAAGAATGGCGGGATGAATCTGGAGGAAGGGGATTCTTCGCTGGATCTGGGGCTGTTGCGCACCGGGGGACATGATCGGGAGGTGAGGCTGGAGTCGGGGATTATTGAGAAAAAATGAGGTTCCGCCCGTCAGTTAAATCAATTGGGGCCCCATCGCGAGCAAGCTCGCTCCTACACCCTGTAGGAGCGAGCTTGCTCGCGATAGTGTCAGCGCTCAGCGATAAGTCGGCAAAGCAAAGCGCTGCTGGCTCTGCAACATCGAAATCACCGGCAACTCGCTAGCTTGCTCGGCCAGGTCACGGCGAATGGCACTGATGGCCCACGACAGTTGTTCGGCGCTGTGCAGTTGAGCGTAGGAAATCGAGCGTTTGACCTGTGTGCCGTCGGCAGCACGCAGCGTCAGCAGGATGCCGCCATCAGGGCGGGCTTGAGTGGCCACTTGGTAGGCGGAGAATACCGAGGCGAATTTTTCCTGAATGAGGTCCATATCAGCTCCTGGCTGTGGGTGGCAGACATGGAGTGATGGGTGCAGCGACTGTGCCAGCTTTCCGGAAATTAAAAATACTTTATAAATCAGTGTCTTATTGTTTTTTGGCAATAAGGCCGCCGTGCATTGTGCAAGGTCGTGCATTTTGCACAGTGCATTTTGCAAGGGTCGTCCGCCCTCGCGTTTTTTCTGCCGACGCCATGGAATTATCCACAGCCATTCCGGGACCAATCCTCACAAGACTTGGGCTTTATCCCCGTCAGGAGGTTCCGTATGTCCGATCAACGTCAGCCCGTCACCATGGACGCCGATGAAGCTGCCGCCTTTGCCGCGCAAGTCTTCGACCGGGCCCGCCAGGGCGATGCGCCGATGCTCGCCCGCCTGCTGGAGAACGGTCTGCCAGCCAATTTGCGCAACCAGAAGGGCGACACCTTGCTGATGCTCGCCAGCTATCACGGTCATCTGGAGGCGGCGCGGGTGTTGTTGCAGCATGGCGCCGATCCGTCCATCGCCAACGACAATAACCAACAGCCGTTGGCGGGCGCGGCGTTCAAGGGAAACCTGGAAATGGTCCGGTTGCTGGTGGAGCAGGGCGCCGAGCCGGATGCGGCCGCAGGCGACGGGCGCACGGCGCTGATGATGGCGGCGATGTTCAACCGCACAGCGATCGTCGACTACCTGCTGGCGCACGGCGCCGACCCCAAGCGCCGCGACGCCCGTGGCATCGATGCCCTCGGCGCCGCCCAGGCCATGGGCGCTGCTGACACCACGCAGCAGTTGCAAGCGCTGGCCTAACCGGCGGGAGGCTTTTGCGGCTATCCTTGGCGACTTTTTTCCAGCGTCGCAGGGCCTCTCATGAAAAACCAACTGGTCGAACTCCTTGGCAAAATCAGCTCCGGCTGCATGACCGAGCAGGACATCGAGCGGATCGCCGACGAAGCGGTGCAGGCCTATGCCGATCCTGCGGGCTTCCTCGCCGCCAACCCCGATATCAACTACGACGACACCTTCCCGATCCCGCTGGGTGAATGGGTGGTGGTGGGCAGCCTGCCCGACACCGTGCTGTTCCAGGCCGACAGCTACCAGGACCTGCTCGCGCAGATCACCGATTCGTTTGACCAGAGCGTCCCGTTCAATATCAAACCCAAGCAACTGGCCAAGGTCGAGGCGCTGACCGCGCTCAACCGCATCCAGATCCAGATGGGCAGCATGAACAAGGAAGCCGGCGGCTATGTGCTGATGAACTTCAGCCAGTTGCTGGACGACGAGTTGCAGATGGTGCTGGTGTGCGGCAATGACCTGCCGCGGGTGCTGGAACTGTGCGCCGAACTGAACATCACCGCAGCGCCCGCCCTGGAAGCGCTGCGGGTGGCGCTGCACGTTTAACCCAGCGCGGTATCGAGGAACATCATCACCGCGAAGCCGCCCATCAGGCCGAGGGTCGCCGAGGTCTGATGGCCATTGCGGTGGGTTTCCGGGATGACTTCATGGGACACCACGAAGATCATCGCGCCCGCCGCCAGGCCCATGCTCACCGGGTAGGCGATGGCGAAGCCGCTGGAAATTCCCAGGCCGATCACCGCGCCAATCGGCTCCATCAGGCCCGAGCCGACCGCCACCAGCGCCGCCTTCAACGTCGACAGCCCCGTGGCGCGCAGCGCCAGGGCCACCGCCAGGCCTTCGGGGATGTCCTGAATGGCGATGGCGCTGGTCAGCGGCAGGCCGACACTCAGGTCACCCGTGGTAAAGCTCACGCCGATGGCCATGCCTTCGGGGAGGTTGTGCAAGGTGATCGCCAGCACGAACAGCCAGACCCGATTGATCCGCTCGGCCTGCGGGCCGCAAGGGCCGGTACTTTCGTGTTCGTGCGGGGTGAAGCGGTCGAGGCCAAGCATCAGCAACACGCCCAGGCCCATGCCGACCACCACCGTCAGGGCCGCGTAGGGGCCGCTGCCGGTAATCTCCCGGGCGGCGTCGAGGCCCGGCAGAATCAATGAAAACGAGCTGGCGGCGAGCATCATCCCGGCGGCGAAGCCGAGCATCACGTCCTGCATCCGGCTGCTGACATCGCGCAGCACGATGGCCAGCAATGCGCCCAGGGCGGTGGCGGAGAAACCGGCCAGCCCGCCGAGCAGGGCCATGTGCAGGTTTTCCTGGTGGTCACCGTGAATGGCGTTCCAGGCGCTGGCGCCCATCAGCCAGAGCACCGCCAGCAGGCTCAGACCCAGGCCGGCACTCATCCAGGGCGAGGATTGCGCCTGTTGCAGCCACGCGGTGTAGAGCGACACGGGGGCGGAGTGGCTGTGGCTGGACGTCGAGGGCATAACGCATTTCTCCGAAAGGCAATGGCGCGAGTGTAAGCACAGCGGCAGGGCGGAGCCGAAGCAAACGCGTCTATCAGGCCAATAGCCAGCTATCCTGAAGGCTCACTCATACATGGGAGCTTCATCATGGGTTCCGCGTTCAACGGGCTGGTTGGCCTGATCATCCTTGCCCTGGATATCTGGGCGATCATCAACGTGATCAAGAGCAGCGCCGGGGTTGGCGCCAAGGTGCTGTGGATCTTGCTGATCCTGCTGTTGCCGGTGCTCGGTCTGATCATCTGGGCCATCGCCGGACCGCGAGGCGATGTGCGGCTGTAGGGCGCTTCAGATCAGCCACGCGCCTTCCAGTTGCAGCAGCAGTTGCTTGCGCTCAAGGCCGCCGGCAAATCCGGTGAGGCTGCCATCGCTGCCGATCACCCGGTGGCAGGGCACGATCACCGCGATGGGGTTGGCGCCATTGGCCGTGCCGACGGCCCGGATCGCCTTGGGCCGGTCGATGGTGCGGGCCAGTTCGGCGTAGCTGGTGGTGGTGCCGTAGGGGATGTTCACCAGTGCTCGCCAGACGTCCTGTTGAAACGGCGTCCCGCGGGCAGCCAGGCGCAGTTCGAAGCGCTCGCGCTTGTGGGCGAAATACTCGTCCAGCTGCCGCGCCACGTCGTCGAGCTGGCTGTCGGCCTGGCGCCAGGTGGCATCCAGTTCCCAGGGATGGGCGCTGTCCATGTGCAACAGGTGCAGGCCTTGTTCGTCGCCCGCCAGCAGTAACTGGCCAATGGGGCTGGGGTGATAGCGATAGTGCATGTGGGCGGGCTCTTTGCTTGAGAGGGCAATAAAGATAGCCTGATCCGCGGCCCCGGTGTTCTCAACGAAATTTTCACAATCGATTGCAGACAATCCGCGCGCGCAATTATCCATTCGCCTAATGGTTCGGCACTTTTCGGGTATAACCCGAGCCGCTGCCGCCGCTTCGCGTCAATGCCTTCCACAACCGAATCCCAGGGATCTTCCAATTCATGGCTAATACGGACGCCTTGAGTCAACAGCGGGCTGCTTCGCGCCTGTTGCAACCAACGGTCAAATCACACCTGCTCTACACCCTGCTGTGCGGCCTGGCGATCATGGCGATGCTCAGCCTGGTGCGGCTCGCGTTGCTGGCCTACAACAGCGACATGGTTGGCGATACGCCGTCGTCCACTGTCGTGGAAGGTTTCCTCAACGGCCTGCGTTTCGACCTGCGGGTGGTGGTGTACCTGAGCATTCCGCTGCTGCTGGCGATCCTCAGTGCGCGGGCGATGGCGGCGCGCGGTTTCTTCCGCCTGTGGCTGACCCTGACCTCCAGCATCGTGCTGTTCCTCGGCCTGGTGGAGATGGACTTCTACCGCGAGTTCCACCAGCGCCTCAACGGCCTGGTATTCCAGTACATCAAGGAAGACCCGAAGACCGTCGGCAGCATGCTGTGGTACGGCTTCCCGGTGGTGCGCTACCTGCTGGCGTGGGTCGGCGGCACGATCGTGATGAGCCTGGCGTTCAAAGGCATCGACCGTCTGACCCGGCCCCGTGGCGAGTACCAGAGCAACCTCGCCGGTGCTCGCAGCGTGGCGCCGTGGTACGTGCGCGGCGTGGTGTTCTTCATGATCCTGCTGGTGGCCGTGATTGCCGCCCGTGGCACCCTGCGCCAGGGCCCGCCCATGCGTTGGGGGGATGCCTTCACCACCGACTCGAACTTCGTCAACCAGTTGGGTCTCAACGGCACCCTGACCCTGATCGATGCCGCCAAGAGCCGCATGTCCGAGGACCGCGACAACATCTGGAAGTCCACCCTCGATCAGAAGGTCGCCCAGGACACGGTGCGCCAGATGCTGCTGACGCCGAGCGACAAGCTGGTCGACGCCGACAGCGCCGCGATTCGCCGTGACTTCACGCCGCCGGCCGAGAACACCCTGCCGATCAAGAACGTCGTGGTCATCCTGATGGAGAGTTTCGCCGGCCATTCCGTCGGTGCGCTGGGGGCTTCGGGCAACATCACCCCGTACTTCGACAAACTGGCCGAGGAAGGCCTGCTGTTCGACCGCTTCTTCTCCAACGGCACCCATACCCACCAGGGCATGTTCGCCACCATGGCCTGCTTCCCCAACCTGCCGGGCTTCGAATACCTGATGCAGACCCCGGAAGGCGGCCACAAACTGTCGGGCCTGCCCGCGCTGCTCAGCGCCCGAGACTACGACGATGTCTACGTCTACAACGGTGATTTCGCCTGGGACAACCAGTCCGGTTTCTTCGGCAACCAGGGCATGACCACCTTCATCGGCCGCAATGACTTCGTCAATCCGGTGTTCTCCGACCCGACCTGGGGCGTGTCCGACCAGGACATGTTCGACCGCGGTAACCAGGAGTTGGCGAACAACTATGGCAAGAAGCCGTTCTATGCCTTACTCCAGACCCTGTCCAATCACACCCCGTATGCCCTGCCGAAAGACCTGCCGGTTGAGCCGGTGACCGGTCATGGTCGCCTGGACGAACACCTGACCGCCATGCGTTATTCCGACTGGGCCCTGGGCCAGTTCTTCGAGAAGGCGCGCAAGGAGCCGTACTTCAAGGAAACCCTGTTCGTCATCGTCGGTGACCATGGCTTCGGCAATAACCAGCAGGTCACTGAGCTGGACCTGGGCCGTTTCAACGTGCCGCTGTTGCTGATCGCTCCGGGCATCCAGGAAAAGTTCGGCAAGCGCAGCCATACCGTTGGCACCCAGATCGATATCGTTCCGACCGTCATGGGCCGCCTGGGTGGCGAAACCCGTCACCAGTGCTGGGGACGTGACTTGCTGAACCTGCCGGAAGGCGATCAGGGCATCGGCATGATCAAGCCTTCGGGCAGCGAGCAGATCGTCGGCCTGATCCAGGGTGATCGCGTGTTGATCGAGTCCAAGGACATGTCGCCGCGCCTGTACCGTTATCAGTTGGGCAGCGAGTTCAAGGCCGAGTTGATCGAGCATCCGGAGCAGGACGCCATGCTCAAGAAACTCGAGTCCTTCATCCAGACCGCAACCAAGAGCCTGCTGGACAATACCGCCGGTGTTGTCCACGGCATCCCGGATTGATCGCCCTGGCGTAATCCGTTCGTTGCACAAGACCCCGGCCTGACCGGGGTTTTTTATGGGTGCGCCGCCGGGCCAACCGACTTGAACAATGTCCGCAGGCGAGGGTCAACGGAAGACAGGCTGGAAACACTCCTGTACCTGCCATCGAGGACACGCCAGATGAAAGAGTGGGAAATCACTTTTGTGGACCAGAAGGGCGAACGCACTTCGTTGTTGCTTGCCGCCGCAGACCGCCCGAGCATTGAAGACGCAGCGCGGCGGATCAGGGGCCACCTGTTCCCGGTCATGGATGAACTCGACCTCAATGATTTCCAGGACCGTGCCGACTGTCCGACCGCGAAGTGGCTGAAGGAACAGAACGGGGTGGAGATCACCGACATCACTGAACGGACCTGAATCCACAGGCTGGCTGGCGTTGTGCCTCACCAGCCGCTACGCTGCATGCAGGGCCGTCGGTTATGGCGACGGCTCTTTTCTCCCATTACCGCTACATTCATTACCGCAACATTGCTGCATTCGCTCGAGAACCCCACCCGCGTCCCGCGCCAGGGGTAAGTGCGCAAGCACTGAAAGTCTATCCATCGTGATTGAGGAGGACGATTCATGAGCAACTTGTACGAGGACATCAGCAGCACGGTATTGCGCCGCATGAAAGAAGGCGGTTTCAACTTCGCACAAATCCATCCAATCGAGTTCTATGCGGTATTCCCGGACGAGGAACGGGCGCGCAGGGCTGCAGGAAAGTTCCGGGGTGAGTCGTTGTGTGCCCAGGTGCATGAAAGTGACGACGGCTGGCAACTGGAACTGAGCAAGATCATGTACGCCACCTATGGTGGCATCGGCGAATTCGAACAGGATTTCGAAGCCGTGGTCGTGCCACTGGGCGGTGAAGCCCAGGGCTGGGGAGTGAAGCAGGAGCGCGCGGTAACCTGAAATGCACCCCGGGGCGGCCTGGCCGTCCCGGGAACCCACACGCTTCGCAATGAAGCGCGTGCCCTATTCGCGTGGGGCTGGCTGCACAAGTCTGGTGCGGCGTCTTTTCTGGATTTCCCCAACCCGTTGATTGAAAAGGATTAATTCCGCTGGCACGGGCTTTGCGACAGTGCCTGTGCACGGGTGACAAGGAGTTCGGCATGATTCGCACGTTCTATGATGAGATGTACGCCGCCGACGGTCAGCTCCGTCCGCATTATCGGGAATTCGCCCGCTGGCTGGCGCAGACGCCGCCTGAGCAAGTGGCGCAGCGCCGCCGCGAGGCGGACCTGCTGTTCCACCGCGCCGGCATCACCTTCACGCTGTACGGGGACGAGCAGGGCACTGAGCGCCTGATCCCCTTCGACACCATTCCGCGGGCCATCCCGGCCAGCGAATGGCGGGTGGTAGAGCGCGGCTGTATCCAGCGCGTGAAGGCGCTGAACATGTTTCTCGCCGACCTCTACCATGACCAGCGCATCCTCCGCGCGGGGATCATTCCCGCCGAGCAGGTCCTGGCCAACGATCAATACCAACTGGCGATGCAGGGCCTGAACCTGCACCGCGACATCTACGCGCACATTTCCGGGGTCGACCTGGTTCGCGACAGCGACGGCAGCTATTACGTGCTCGAAGACAACCTGCGCACGCCCAGCGGTGTCAGCTACATGCTCGAAGACCGCAAGATGATGATGCGGCTGTTTCCCGAACTGTTCGCCGCCCAGCGCATCGCGCCGATCGACCACTACCCGAACCTGTTGCTCGACACCCTGAAAAGCTCCAGTCCGCTGGATAACCCCAGCGTCGTGGTGCTGACCCCGGGGCGGTTCAACAGCGCGTTCTTCGAACACGCCTTTCTCGCTCGCGAGATGGGTGTGGAACTGGTGGAAGGGGCGGACCTGTTCGTTCGCGACGAGCGGGTATTCATGCGCACCACCGACGGCCCCAAGCCGGTCGACGTGATCTATCGCCGGCTGGACGACGCCTTCCTCGATCCGCTGGCATTCAACCCCGACTCCATGCTCGGCGTGCCCGGCCTGCTGTCGGCCTATCGCTGCGGCAACGTGGTGCTGGCCAACGCCATCGGCACCGGGGTGGCCGACGACAAGTCGGTCTATCCCTACGTCACCGAGATGATCCGTTTCTACCTGGACGAAGAACCGATCCTGAAGAACGTGCCTACCTGGCAATGCCGCAAGCCGGAAGAGCTTTCCCACGTGCTGGCCAACCTGCCGGACCTGGTGGTCAAGGAAACCCAGGGCTCCGGCGGCTACGGCATGTTGGTGGGGCCGGCGTCGACCAAGGCGGAAATCGCCGCTTTCGCCGAACGCATCAAGGCCCGCCCGGCGGCCTATATCGCCCAGCCGACCCTGTCGCTGTCGACCTGCCCGACCTTCGTCGAGAACGGCATTGCGCCGCGGCACATCGACCTGCGCCCGTTCGTCCTGGCCGGACGGGAGACCCGCGTGGTGCCCGGCGGCCTGACGCGGGTGGCGCTGCGCGAGGGCTCGCTGGTGGTGAACTCGTCCCAGGGGGGCGGTACCAAGGACACCTGGGTGGTCGAGGATTGAATCATGCTCAGTAGAACGGCTTCGGACCTGTATTGGATGTCGCGTTATCTGGAGCGGGCGGAAAACCTCGCACGGATGCTCGATGTCAGTTATTCGCTGTCGCTGATGCCGCAGGACGGTCGCGGCGATGGCCTGGACGAAATGGCGCTGGCGCTGCGCATCACCGGCACCCTGGATGACTACCTGGGCCGGCATGGGCAACTGCACGCCGAGCGTCTGTTGCACTTTTTTGCCCTCGACCCGGAAAACCCGGCCAGCATCTACAGTTGCCTGGGCGCCGCGCGGGCCAGCGCCCATGCGGTGCGTGGGCGGATTACCGCGGACATGTGGGAAAACATCAACGCCACCTGGCTGGAGATTCGCGGCATCGCCGAGCAGGGCCTGGGGCGCTATGGCATGAGTCGTTTCTGCGAGTGGATCAAGGAGCGCTCGCACCTGTTCCGCGGTGCCACCTACGGCACCATCATGCGCAACGACGCTTTCCGCTTCATTCGCCTGGGCACCTTCATCGAGCGGGCCGACAACACCCTGCGCCTGCTCGACGCCCGTTACGAGATGTTCGGTGAGGACGCCGAAACCGTCAGCGACAGCTCTGCCCGCGGTTATTACCAGTGGAGTGCCTTGCTCCGCGCGCTGTCCTCGTTCGAGGCCTATACCGAGATCTACCGCGACGCTCCCACGGGGCGCCATGTTGCCGAACTCTTGCTCCTGCGTGCCGATGTCCCCCGTTCCCTGCGTGCCTGCACGGAAGAAATCGACCAGATCCTCGCCAGCCTGCCCGGCGCCAACGGCCGTCCGGCCCAGCGCCTGGCTGCGGAAGTGGATGCCCGTCTGCGCTATACCGGCATCGACGAAATCCTCTCGCAAGGGCTGCATCCCTGGTTGAACCACTACATTCCGCTGGTGCGTGAGTTGGGCAACGCCATTCACAGCGCTTACCTGGAGGTCGTATGAGACTGACCATTAGCCACGAAACCGCCTACCACTACGAAGACCAGGTGCGAACCAGCATCCAGTACCTGCGCCTGACGCCCCCGGACAACGAGCGCCAGCAGGTGCTGCAATGGGAACTGGACCTGCCGCGTCCCGCGCAGGCCCGGCGCGATCCGTTCGGCAACATTCTGCATGTGCTCAGCCTGGAAGAACCGCATGTCGACCTGCTGATCGCCGCGCGCGGTGAAGTCGAGATCGATCCGACTCGCGAAGCCGAACACGAATCGCAGTCACCCTTGCCGTTCCTGCGCTTCACCCGCCTGACCGAGGCCGACGAGGCGCTGCGTGGGTTTGCCGGCCAGCAGTGCGGGCAACGCCGTGATCGCAGCGCGCTGATCGAGATGATGGGGGCGCTGCACGAGCGTATGGCCTATCGCCCTGGTGCCACCGCGGTAGACACCAGCGCCGCCCAGGCCTTCGCCGGCGGTGCGGGCGTCTGCCAGGACCACGCCCACGCCTTTATCGCCTGCGCCCGCAGCCTGCTGGTGCCGGCGCGTTATGTGTCCGGCTACCTGTTCGACAACGACAGCCAGCACATGGCCAGCCACGCCTGGGCCGAGGCCTGGCTGGACGGCGCCTGGTACAGCTTCGATGTGACCAACCAGCTCGCGGTGCCCGAGCGCCATCTGAAGCTGGCGGTGGGCCTGGATTACCTCGACGCCTGCCCGGTACGCGGCATGCGCCGGGGCGGCGGGTACGAGCAGATGCACGCCAACGTGCTGGTGACATCCGGGTTCTCGGCGCAGCAGTAAGCGTCAGGGTTTGCGTTTGGCCATATGGCCGAGGTAGGCGAGCAGGGCGTCGAGGTCGGCGTCCGGCAGTATGCTTGCGCTGAAGCCGGGCATCCGCGCTTGCGGCCACTGGCGCAGACTCTGCGGGTCGCGGATATAGCGGCGGAGAAACTCGGGGCGGAAGTATTCGGTGGGGTTGTAGGGCAGGTTCAGGTCCGGACCGAACTGGGCATCGCCGGCGCCGTTGAGGCGGTGGCAGGCCAGGCAGTTCTTCTGGAACAGGGCGAAGCCGCGGTTCACCGGGTCATTCGCGGCCAGGCCGGGGGCCGGGAGCAGGGCGGGAAAACGCTCGGCCACCGGCGACAGGCGACGGATGCTGGCCACCTGGAAGGGCCATTGCTCGGGGCTGATATTGCCGGCCTCGGGGTGCGTCCAGACCAGATAGAAGGGACCGGCGCCAGGTTTGTCCTTGGCCAGTGGCGGCCACGGGTGAGCCGGGTCTTCCACCGCCAGCCAGGCTTGTGCCGGTCCTTGCTTGAGCAACGCGGCGGCGGGCATTTCGGCAGCGAAGCCATCGAGGGCCACGGCCTGCAGATGGTCATCCGGCTTGATCCCTTCCAGCAGGACCGCCAAAGGCACCGCGCGATACGTCATGGGCTTCTTGTACGACACATCCTGCTCGATACGGATGTCCCGGGCCTGCGGGTGCTGGAGCAACTCCGCGGTTTGCCATTGCTTGTCGCTGTCGCCCAGTTGGAGGGTCAATTGCGCCGCGTGCAACGGCAGGCTCAGCACGCTGAGCAGGAGGGCGAAGCGAAGGCGCATGGACGGTCTCCAACCAGTGAGGGTCGGCAGCATATACCAGAGCGCAGGAACGCTGAGAATACCGGGCGCGATCAGCCGAACAGGCGCGTGAGGTTCGGCAGGATCAGCAGCAGTGTGGTGGCGAACAGAATGAGTCCGGCCTGACGTACTTTGTGTTGTTTGAACATGGCTGACTGCCTTCTTGTTGTTATTCCTGAGAGCGAGAGACATCCTTTTCCAGGGTCCGCTGGCCACGAAATGCACGGGATTTCCCGTACCGGCTACAAACCTGCTGGATATCGGTATACAACCAACCTTAGGGGCAACGTTACCGCTGTTTTAGATCGGTTTCGTCTCGACTTTAGTGTTGTTAACGTTTTTTCTTATGAGGCTTTATGCCATATGCGTAAGACGTGCCCGACTAGACGCGTGCGCGGGATACACACACGCCTTGCAATGAAATGACCGTTCGTCCGAGGCAACGCTTGCCTGTAGCCCATATTCGCGGCAGGCTCTACCGGTCTTTTTTCACCACTGTCGTTCAGGGCCAAGTCTATGTCGTTACGCATCTGCATCCTGGAAACCGACGTCCTGCGACCTGAGCTGGTCGAGCAGTATCAGGGCTATGGACGGATGTTCGAGCAACTGTTTACCCGCCAGCCGATCGCCGCCGAATTCACGGTCTACAACGTGATGAACGGTGAGTACCCGCCTGATGACGAGGTCTTTGATGCCTACCTCGTGACGGGCAGCAAGGCCGACTCCTTCGGCGACGATCCGTGGATCCAGACGCTCAAGACCTTCCTGCTGGAGCGCTACCGCCGCGGCGACAAGCTGCTGGGCGTGTGCTTTGGCCATCAGTTGCTGGCGCTGCTGCTGGGCGGCAAGAGCGAGCGCGCCAGCCAGGGCTGGGGCGTCGGCACCCACCGCTATGTGATGGCCGCCAAGGCGCCATGGATGAGTCCGCAGGTTGAAGAGCTGACCTTGCTGATCAGCCACCAGGATCAGGTCACCGCGCTACCGGAAAACGCCACCGTGATTGCCTCCAGTGACTTCTGCCCTTACGCGGCGTATCACATCGGCGACCAGGTGCTGTGTTTCCAGGGCCACCCGGAATTTATCCACGACTATTCCCGCGCGCTGCTGGAACTCCGTCAGGAGCATCTGGGGCAGGAGGTGTATCGCAAGGGCGTCGACAGCCTGGGCGTGGATCACCAGGGCCAGACTGTCGCGGAGTGGATGATGCGGTTTGTGGCGCAGCCTAAAGCCAGCCCGAACGCTTGAAACTGCCATAAAGCGCGGTGCAACCCACCACGATCACCCCCAGTACGGCGAAGTAGCCGTAGTGCCAGCTCAGCTCCGGCATGTTCTGAAAGTTCATGCCGTAGATGCCCGCCACCGCTGTAGGAAACGCCAGGATCGCCGCCCAGGCGGCGAACTTGCGTTGCACGATGCTCTGCCGTGACGACTCCAGCAGCATGCCGATCTCGATGGTCTGGCTGGCGATGTCGCGGATGCCGGCGAGGTCCTCCATCTGCCGCGTGACGTGGATCTGCACGTCGCGGAAGTACGGGCGCATGTTCTTGTCGATGAAGGGGAAGGCCAGGCGCTGCAATTCCTCGCTGACCTCGACCATCGGCGCCACATAGCGGCGCAGGCGCAGGATGTCGCGGCGCAGACCGTGAATGCGGCGGATGTCTTGTTCGTTCAGCGAGCCACTGAGCACGCTCTGTTCCAGCTCTTCGATCTCGCCGTGAATGGCTTCGCTGACCGGCTGGTAGTTTTCGGTGACGAAGTCGAGCAGGGCGTACAGCACGAAGTCTTCACCGTGTTCCAGCAGCAGTGGCCGCGCCTCGCAGCGCTGACGGACCAGGGCGTAGGACTTCGAGTGACCGTTGCGACAGGTGATGATGTAGCCATTGCCAGCGAAGATGTGGGTTTCGATGAACTCCAGCTTGCCTTCCTGGCGCACCGGCGAGTAAGTGACGATGAACAGCGCGTCGCCGAAAGTTTCCAGCTTGGGCCGGCTGTGTTTTTCCAGTGCGTCCTCGATGGCCAACTCGTGCAGGTTGAACTGCCGTTGCAGGTTGGCCAGCTCTTGGGCGTTGGGCTCTTCCAGGCCGATCCAGACGAAGTGCCCGGGCTTCTTCGCCCACTCCGCGCCTTCGTCGAGGCTGATATTGGTGACTTTCCTGCCGGCGCTGTACACCGCCGCTGCAACGACTCGACCCATGGTTGTCCATTTCTCTGCGTTAACGTGACTGACAGCTTGGTCTGACCCTGGCGAATCGGCAAATGCTCAGCCGCGTCCGACCTCGCGCTCCATCAGATCGATGCAGTTTTGCATCTGCGTACGGCATTGCTCCACCAGGGCCGCGACGTCCTGCTGGCTCAGGCCGGCGGTGGCAATCGGCGGCAGCGAGCGGATGATGACCCGCTGGCGGCGCCAGCCATTGATGCTCAAGCGCCGCGCATAGCGGCTGACACACACCGGAACGATGGGCACGCCGGCGTCGATGGCCATGTGGAAGGCGCCTTTCTTGAAGGGGCGCAACTGATCGTCCGGGTTACGCGTGCCTTCCGGGAACACCCAGATCGAGGTGTGGTTTTCCCGCAGGGTGCGGGTGGTGGTCTGGATGGCGCGGCGGGCCTGGAAGGCATTGCCGCGATCGACCAGAACGTTGCCGCCGAGCCAGAACAACTGACCGAACAGCGGGATCCACCCCAGGCTCTTCTTGCCGATGCACACGGTGCGTGGCGGCACTACGTTGCCGAGCACGAACAGGTCGAAGTTGGACTGGTGGTTGGCGATGATCACGCAGCCGGGTGGCTGGTCGAACAGCGGACCGACTTCCGCCTCGATCTTCAGCCGCAGCAGCCAGCTCGAAGGCCAGGCGTACACGCGGGCATAAAGTCGGCTGTTATCGGGATTGAAGGGACGGCACAGGCCAATGATCACGCCGATCACGCCCGCCAGGATGAAATGGACACCCAGCAGGAGCATGCGAGGAAGGAAAAGCATCGTACGACTCACTCGATAAAACACGGGCCAGTGTACGGTCGTGCACTGATGGCGGCAAACGTCCTGTGTTACCGGGCAAATGGACAAGGGCCAGACGCGGCTGCGCCTGGCCCGGTGGCTGGATTCAGCCGAGGTGTTCCTGGTCGCGGATGATCGCGTCGTCGAGCAGATCCAGCAGTGCTTTGCGCACCTTGAGCTTGGTGTGCTTGTGGGCGTTCATGTTGATCTTCTTCAACTGTTGCGCCGCGGCCAGGGCCGCCTCGGTCAGTTGCTCGGCAGGCACCACCTTGTCGAGGAAGCCGGCGTCCACGGCGCTGACCGGGTCGAACATCTCGGCGTTGATTACCGAACGGTGGAACGCCGCACGGCGCAGGCGATCGCGGGCCAGCTCGATACCGGCGTGGTGCATGGTCATGCCGATCTGGACTTCATTCAGGCCGATGCTGAACGGCCCTTCGACGCCGATGCGGTAGTCGGCCGACAGCAGCAGGAACGCGCCCTTGGCCACGGCATGGCCGGGGCAGGCGACGATGATCGGGAAGGGGTGGGAGAGCATGCGCCGGGCCAGGGTCGAGCCGGCGGTGACCAGGGACACAGCGGCCTGTGGGCTGGCGGTCATTACCTTGAGGTCGTAGCCGCCGGAGAGAATGCCCGGCTGGCCGGTGACGATTACCACCGCCCGGTCCTGGGTAGCGCGGTCCAGCGCCTGATTGAAGGCGGCGATCACATCGGGCGAAATGGCGTTGACCTTGCCGTTGTTCAGGGTCAGGGTCGCGATACCGTCGTCCAGTTGGTAGGTAATCAGCTCACTCATGGCGGTGTTCCTTTATAAGAAGTGGCAAAGACGTTACCCAGCCGCCGCAGTCAGGTAAAGCACGATGACTGACCGGTGGGTCACCGTATCGCCTGCCGTCCTTGCTCGACGGGGCTCGCCTGACCAGGACTGGCAAAGCACACCACAGATTGGCCAAATTGCCATTGCCACCCGCCATTTTTCGCGGATTGGCTTAAACGCATGAAAAATCTGAAAAAAACCTTTGCCATCGATAAACCTTTCGACTACATTAGCGCGCCTCGACAGGCTGAACTGCTTGAAGAGATCCGGTGAAGTGTCCGAGTGGCTGAAGGAGCACGCCTGGAAAGTGTGTATACAGGAAACTGTATCAAGGGTTCGAATCCCTTCTTCACCGCCACTTTCAAACGCCTCGCAAGTCATTGACTTGCCGGGCGCAAAGAACGGCGATTTGTAGGTTAACCCCGCAAATCGCCGTTTTTTATTGCCCGCGTTTTGTCTCCCGACCGTCCTGGTCAGCGTGGCGCCGATTTTTTCTGGTCAGCCTGAACTCATCTCCAAAAGCGCAGTCTTTGTATGCCTTCGTTAAAATTATGGCGTATTGCCATAATCGGCTACATTCAAACGGATGGGACCGGCGGCATGAACTTACAGGAGTACTTCGCGTGTTCGACAACAAGTATCGAGACCAGCGTGGCAAGTTGCACAACAGTGAGCAGAATGCCCAGAACGCTAACTCCTCCTATGTGCGGGAGGAGGAAAAACTCAACGAAGGCAATCTGTGCCGCGCCGACATTTTCATTGTCCTCGGGCTGCTGATTCTCTCGATGGGGATATTCATTGGCATTCCCAAGGCGCTCTCCCAGGACAGGATGTTCATGGCCTTCCAGATGCTCCTGCTGCTGGTGGGCAGTTGGGGGTTGTGGGGCCTGGGGGTCTGGAAAATCCCGGTCGCCTTCCGTGGGCCGCTGTATTTCGTTATTTTCATCGGCGGCTTGTTCTACCTGGGTTCGCGATAACTGCCCCGGCAGTCGAGGGGGGGGCGCCGCCCGCCCCCCCGGGGGGGGCTCCGTTCTTGAACCCCCCC
>NZ_JANLNX010000096.1:0-87348 GCF_025466015.1 Pseudomonas sp. 5P_5.1_Bac1
GGTATCTGTAGGAGCGAGCTTGCTCGCGAAGGGGCCTTGATCGCGAGCAAGCTCGCTCCTACAGATGCAGACAGCTACGGTGCAGGCCGTGGCAACCACAGCCAAGCTATTGGCAGGCAGGAGCAAGCAGTCTGGGGGCTGGGCGGGGATACTGACGTCGTTCCTCTGGACCGGGTCGTCCAGGGTGCGACGGCACTATCTTCATATCTGCGCTACGTTTCACCGCCAGTAGGGTTACTGGCGGTTTTTTTTTGCCTTGAATTCAGCCGTTGGCGCGCTTGCCCTGCGCCTGCTCGGCCACCCGCGCACGAATCCGTGGCAGCAGGTCCTGGCCATACTCCACCGCATCGCGCAGTTGGTCGAAGCCACGGAACAGGAAGGTGGTCACGCCGAGGTTGTAGTACTCCAGCGCCGCATCGGCGACCTGGTCCGCGGTGCCCACCAGCGAGGTGGAGTTGCCCGCCGCGCCGGTCAGCGCGGCAATCGCGGTCCACAGGCGTTTGTCGTGCACCACTTTCTGGCTGGCCAGTTCCACCAGGCGCGCCGAGCCGATGTTGTTCTTGCCCACGTTGAATTCACGACGCTTGCTCGCCCGTAGTTCATGCAGCACCCGCGCATCGGCGAGGATCTGCTCGGCGCGGGCCCAGGCGGCTTCTTCGGTGGCGCCGAGGATCGGCCGCAGCGACAGGCTGAAGCGGATGTGTTTCTCGCGGCCATATTTGGCCGCTGCCTTGCGCACCTTGGCGATGCGCTCGCGCACCTGCTCCAGCGGCTCGCCCCACATCATGTAGACGTCGGCGTGCTTGGCCGCGACTTCCACGGCGGCATCGGAAGCACCCGAGAAGTAGATCGGCACATGGGGCTTTTGCAGCGGCTTGATCAGGGTCAGGTTGTCTTCGACGTGGTAGTGCGCGCCTTCGTGGCTGAAGGGTTGGGTCGCGGTCCAGGTCTGTTTGACCACGTCGAGGTATTCGTCGGTGCGGGCGTAGCGGGCGTCCTTGTCGATGAAGTCGCCGTCACGCTGCAGGTCGCCGCTGTCGCCGCCGGTAATCACGTTGATCGAGGCGCGGCCACGGCTGAGCTGGTCGAGGGTGGCGAACTGGCGGGCGGCGAAGGTCGGCGCCTGGAAGCCCGGGCGGTGTGCGACCAGCAGGCCGAGTTTTTCGGTGTAGGCGGCGACATGGCTGGCGATGATCAGCGAGTCGGCGGCGCTGGTGTTGACCGCCAGCAGGGCTTTGTCGAACCCGCCGTATTCCTGGGCCTGGGCGAAGGCCTTGATGAATTCCAGGTCAACGCTCGGGCCGCGTGGCGCCTGGGATTCGCTGGCTTCCTGGGGGCCGATGAGGCCGATGAATTCGAGGCTCATGGGGCAAACTCCTTGTGCGTGTCAGAGTGGCCCGCGCTTGGCGCGGGCGGAATGGGCATGAGGGCGGTTCAGGCGACCGCTTCCTGGGTGCGACGCAAGGTGTAGCGGTTGGCCGGCACTGCCAGGCCAAAGTTGTCGCGAAGGGTCTGGCCTTCGTATTCCTGGCGCAGCAGGCCGCGTTCCTGCAGCAATGGCACCACCGTTTCGGTAAAGCGTTGCAGGCCGTCGGGCAGCAGCGAATTGATGATGAAACCGTCCGCCGCGCCGTGTTCGAACCAGTCCTGCAGGGCGTTGGCGACTTCTTCGGCGGTGCCGACGAAATCCCGTGTCGGTGCCGAGAAGCGCAGCGCCACCTGACGTAGGGTCAGGCCTTCGTCGCGGGCCAATTGCTTGAGGTGGTCGGAGGAGCCTTTGTGGCTCTGGCTGCCGAGGTCGCCGAGGTCGGGGAACGGCGCGTCGAGGTCATGGCCGCTGAAGTCGTAGTCGTTGAACGGCCGGCCGAGGGCGACCAGCGCGTCGTCGATGCTGACCAGTGCCGCGGCTTGCTGGTAGCGGTCTTCGGCGTCGTCGGCGTCGAGGCCGACGATGGGGCGGATGCCCGGCAGGATGAACAGCTCGTCCGGGTTGCGGCCGAAATTTTTCGCCCGCTGCTTGAGGTCCTGGTAATAGGCGCGGGCGCCGCTGAAACCGTCGGGGCTGACGAAGATCGCGTCGGCCTGGCGCGCGGCGAAGTTGCGGCCGTCCTCGGAGGTGCCGGCCTGGAAGATCAGCGGCTGGCCCTGGCGCGAGCGGGCGATGTTCAGCGGGCCCTTGACCTTGAAGAACTCGCCCTGGTGGTCCAGCGCGTGCAGCTTGTCCGGGTCGAAGAACTGGCCGCTCTGCTTGTCCCGCACCAGCGCGTCGTCTTCCCAGGAATCCCACAGGCCCTGGACCACTTGCACGTGCTCCTTGGCGATGCGGTAGCGCTCGGCATGCGGCGGGTGCTCGGCCTTGCCGAAGTTGTCGGCGGTGCCGGACAGCCACGAGGTGACCACGTTCCAGCCGGCGCGGCCGCCGCTGATATGGTCGAGCGAGGCCAGTTGCCGGGCGACCTGGAAGGGTTCGGTGTAGCTGACGGTGATGGTCGCCACCAGGCCGATGTGCTCGGTGACGGCGGCCAGGGCCGAGAGGATGGTCAGCGGCTCGAAACGGTTGAGGTAGTGCGGGCTGGACTTGGCGTGGATGTGCAGGCTGTCGGCGATGAAGGCGAAGTCGAATTTGGCGCCTTCGGCCAATTGCGCCTGTTGCTTGTAGTAGCCGAAGTTGACGCTGGCGTCGGCCAGAGCGTCCGGGTGGCGCCACTCGCCCCAGCCGTGACCGACACCGTGGATCATCGCGCCGAGTTTGATCTGTCGTTTGCTCATGCTTCGCTCCTGAGGAGAAGGGGACGAAGCGCGGGAAGAGGCCCGGCTTCAGTCGTCGATAACGGCCTCCGCCAGGAAAGGGGTCGGTCTGTGGGATAGACCTTAAACGCGGGAAAGCTGCCTGTGAAAGCACATTTTCTTCTATGCTAATTATGTAAATTACGCATTACATAAATTGACTAATATCAATAAATTGAATTTTGATTTTTGCCAGAATCTACCGGCTGCCGCAGCTTTGGTAGGAGCGGCTTCAGCCGCGATGGGCCGCGCAGCGGCCCCAAATCGGTGTAAACCTGTTTTGCGGCCGCTTCGCGCCCGATCGCGGCTGAAGCCGCTCCTGCAGGTGTACAGTGCTTCACCTGCAGGATTGCATCAAACCTCAGAAGTCATACGTCAACCGCGTGAAGTAATACCCCCCGGTGAAGCCATACGGCGAGTACGCCCCGTAGCTCTTGACCATGGTCTTGTTGCTCGGCGATTGCCGCTCGGGATAGATGTCGAACAGGTTCTTCGCGCCAATCGCCAGGTTGAGGTCCTTGGTCAACTGATAGCCCACGTCCAGGTCGGTAATCCAGCGCGCCTTGTAGACCCGGTCGTACGAACGGTCGCTGGCGTCGTTGACCTCGCGGTAGGAGCCGTAGTGGGTCAAGCCGAGGTTGACGCTGTAACGGTCCAGGCGCCAGTTGCCGCCCAGGAGCAGTTTGGTCTTGGGCTGTACGCCGGTGATGAAGTTGCGCGCCTCACGGTCCATCAGCTCGTAGTTGCGGCCCAGGATGTTGACGCTCTCTTTGTAGTCGAGAATCTCGGTGTGGTTCCAGTTGAACGCCGCGGTCCACTTCACGCTGCCCAGGCCGCCGAGGTCCTGGTCATAGTTGCTGACCAGGTCCAGGCCCTTGGTGCGGGTGTTGGCGCCGTTGGTGAAGTACTGGCCGCCGGAGGTCGAGGTGATGCCGTTGGCCACCAGGCTCTGGGTCACTTCCGGGCCGAGCAGGGTGCCGGTCAGGGTGATGCGGTCGCGCACGTTGATCAGGTAGGCGTCAGCGGTAAACGACAGTCGGTCGGTGGGCTGGAAGGTCAGGCCGAGGCTGTAGTTGGCCGACTTCTCCGGTTTCAGCGGTTCGGCACCAAGGGCCTTGGCGGCGGCCGAGTCCACCGGCAGCACGCCGAAGTTGATCGACTGGTAGACGCCGTTGACCACGCCAAAGGTGGTGGAGCGGGCACTGAACAGGCTGTTGGCCAGCGACGGTGCGCGGAAGCCGTTGCTTACCGTGGCGCGCACCGCCAGTTGCGGGGTGAACTCGTAGCGGGTGCTGAGCTTGCCGCTGCGGGTCGCGCCGATGCCCTGGTCAAAGTGTTCGTAGCGCAGCGCGGTGCCGACGTACCACTGCGGCAGCGGGTTGAAACCCACGTCCACATAGCTGGCGACGCTGTTGCGGTGTTCGCTGGCGGTCTCCGCCGGGGAGATGCCGTTGGTGACCTGCGCCCCCGACGAGGCGCAGTTGCCCGGAGCCACGCAGTAGCCGCCGTTGGCCCAACTGGCCCAGTCGCCGTCTTCCACTTCATAACCGTCGCGGCGCTGTTCCAGACCCCAGGACAGATCCAGCGGTTTGCTCAGGCCGACGTCGAAACCACGGTGCAGGTCGAGGTTGCTGGTCAGTTGCGTGGAGATCCAGGTGCCGGACTTGAAGTGGTTCGGGGTGGCCTCGCCCAGCGACGGGTTCTGGTTGTTCCAGGTGCCCTGTTCGGCGTCGTTGCGCCCGTAGGTGCTGGACAGGTCCCAGTCCCATTCGCTGGCCTGGCCCTTGGCGCCGAAGGCCGCCTGGAAGTCCTGTTCTTCGATGTACCAGGTCGGCGTGTAGCCGGCCGGGCGGCCGTTGGGGCCGGTGGTGATGGTGTTGGTGATGGTCGGCAGGCGGAAGTTCTGGCCCTGTTCGGCCTTGCGGTAGGACCAGGTGCTGAACGAGTACAGGCTCAGGTCATCGTTGACCGGCAGTTCGGCGTTATAGCCCAGGGTCAGCAGGTTGATCTTCGGCGTGCCGTAGCCGCCATAGGTGACCTTGCCGGCCTTTTCATGGGCTTCGGCATAGCTGTAGCCGTTGGCGCTGGCTTTGTTGTCGTCGTTCTGGCTGCGGGCATCCAGGGCCAGTTGCAGCACGCCGTCGGTGCCGATCTCGAAGCCCTTGTTGACGCTTTGCTGCACGGTCTGTTTCTTGCCGTCGTAGCCCTGGCCGGCATTGGTCACGGCGGTGCCGCTGGTGTCGGCCTTGAGGATCACGTTGATGACCCCGGCGATGGCGTCGGAGCCGTACTGGGCGGCGGCGCCGTCGCGCAGCACTTCGACGTGGTCGATGGCGCTGATAGGGATCAGGTCGAGGTCGGCGGGCGCGGCGCCGGCGTTGATCCCGCTGATGTTCAGGGTGGCGCTGGTGTGGCGGCGCTTGCCGTTGACCAGCACCAGCACTTGCGCCGCGTTGAGCCCGCGCAGGCTTGGCGCGCGGGCCATGCCGCTGGCGTCCCAGCCGGTCTTTTCCGGCAGGGTGAAGGAGGCGACGCTGGCGCTGAGGGCTTCCATCAGGCCGGGCTTGCCGGTGTCTTGCAGTTGCTTGGCGCTGATCACGTCGATGGGCGCCGGGCTGGTGGTCACGGTGCGTTTTTCGCTGCCGCGGCTACCGGTGACGATCACCGTTTCCAGGCGCGAGCCGCTGGCAGTGGGGTCGCTCGGTTCTTCGGCGTTGACGGGGGCGATATTCAGGCTGGCAAGCAGTGCCGCGCCCAACAGTGGGGTGCGCGCGGTCGCCGCTGGCCAACGGGACAAAGGGGCAGTGTTCAAGGCGTGTTTCCTGTGCTGTTTTTTTTCGTGCGAGGACGGGAACGGGTGGCCGGGCTCAAGGCGCCTTGGCGGCGACGGCTTCGATTTCCACCAACGCGCCCGGCAGCGGCAGCGCAACCACTTGCAGCGCGGTGCGGGTCGGTTTGTTCGGCTGTTCGGCGGTGGCGAAGAACTTCGTGTAGGCGGCCTGCAGGCCAGCGAAGTCGAGGGTGCCGCCCTTGTCCGGGTCACCGACGAGGAAGACTCGCAATTGCACGATATCGCCAAGGTCCAGGCCCTGGCTCTGCAGCGCGCTGCGCAGTTTGGTCAGCACCGAGAAGGTCTGGGTTTCGGTGTTGCCGTAGGCCTGGATGCTGCCTTTCGGCGCCTTGGGGTCGGCGACATCGGGCAGGGTGCCGCTGACGAAGGTCAGTTGCGCCGAGGCCGGCACCGTGACCAGTTGCGAGATGGGGAAGGTGGAGCCCGGCGGGCTGATGCGCTGGATGCTGTCGGCGTGGGCGGCGTTCAGGGTCAGGCTCATCAGGGCTCCGAGGGTCAGTGTGGTGATCGTGTTCATGGGTGACATTCCTTGTCGGTCAGGCGGCGGCAACGTTGCGGGTGGTCTGGTTGGCGTGCTCGGCGATCAGGCCGACCACGCGACGGGCGGATTCGGCGGCGCTGTTCTGCCAGATGCCGACGCCGCCGTGGGCGAGGGCGTCGCTGGCCAGCCAGGTGCGGCCCTGGGGCTGGTTGAGCGTGTCGTAGGCCGGTTGCACCACTTCGTCGTGGACAATCCACGGGCTTTCGCTGAAGGGGATTTTCGACCAGTTGACCGCCACCGAGCGGCCGAGCTTTTGCGAGTGGCCGGGGTGCAGCGATTCCACCGCGCTTTTCGACGACGCGAACTGCTCCTGCAAGGTCTTGCCGGCAAAGGCCTCGGCGGTTTCGCCGGTGTTGTAGGTCGCCACCAGCACGCCTTGCGCGCTGTTCAGGCGGTCGCTCGGGTACCAGAGAAAACGCGCGTCATGGTTGATGTACGAGAGCCCGCCGTAGATCTGGAAATCGGTTTCCCAGAAGCGCGGCGACTGCCAGGCGACTTTGTTGGCCTTGTCCGGCTTGGCCAGTTCCAGCGCCTGCTTGAAGGCCGGAGTGAAGTTGCTGTCGAGCTTGCGCAGCAGCGGCAGGGGCAGGGCGACCACCGCGTAGTCGGCGTCCTCGGTGTGCTGGCGGCCGCTGATGCGGTCGCGCCAGACCACGCGACTGCCGGTTTCCGAGGTCTGGATCGACTGCACCTCGGCGTTCAGTTGCACCGCGTCCTTGACCTGGCGATAGAACGCCTTGGGGATCTGGTCCATGCCGCCCACGGGCTGGAACATGGTCGCGGAAAATTCCGGGATTTCATCGAACACCAGCGGCAGCAGCAGGTTGCTGTCGAGCAGGCGGTCGAGTTCCACCGGCGTGCGCTGCACCGGGGTCTGGTCGCCGGCCCCGGCGAAGCGCGTGTAGCCCGAGCGCACCGAGCCGCGGTACTGGCGATCGTCATTGAGGTCGCCGTAGACCTTGAGGAAATCCAGCAGCGCCTTGCGCTCGCCGGCGTTCAGTTCCTGGTCGAGGCTGTTGCGCTGGACACTGCGCGCCAGCAGCTCGCTCAGGTGCCCGCGGGTATCGTTGACCGCCTGGCGCAGCAGCAGCGGCGGCTTGCTCAGGTCCGGCTGGACCAGGGCGTTACGGCTGCTGTTGACCAGCACTTCCAGCTCCACGCCCAGCTCGCGGCAATAGCCGAGGATGGTCAGGTGGTGGCTGGGCAGGCGTGCGGCGCCAGCGTTGAAGAACAGGCCGTTGTCGAATTCCACGGTCTGTTTGCTGCCGTCGTTATGCTCGATGCGGTCGCCATTGCGCAGGGTCCAGACCCGGCCACCGATGCGATCGCGGGCTTCCAGCAGCTTGACCTCGAAGCCGGCCTTGCGCAGCTCGTAGGCCGAGACCAGGCCGCTGATGCCGCCACCGACGATCACGACTTTTTTGCCGTTGCCGGCGCGGCTGGCCAGTTTCAAAGGTTCGAAGGTCGCCGCCTGGGCCGAGCCCGGCAGCCCCAGCGCAGACAGGCCGCCAAGCGCCGCCGAATAGCCACCGATGGCGGCCAGGCGGGAAATCAGATCTCTACGGGTGAGCCCCATATCGCGTATCTCCATGAAGGTTGCCGGAGGTGCGCTGCGCGAAGGACAGAGGCAGCACGACCCGACAGCAACCGCGAGGTTGGGATGTCGACGTTCTGCGCACGGCCAGGGAAATGCCGCAAAGGCGGGGAGAAGCGGAAAGGGCAGACCCGCTGGCGGTGGCAGAAATCCATTTGCCTCCACCAGGTTGGGGTCGGTGAAACGAACATAAGCGTCTGAAAGGCGCTTGTGAAAGGCTTTTTGGTTCTAAGTTAATTATCAGAAAATGGCATAAAGATTATTTTCTAACATGCGATCAGGATATTTTGTTTCCGTCCAGGCGCTGCGCCGAGACCGTGCCGAACAATTCCACCGGTTCCTGCAGGTTGCCCAGGTAGCGCGGATGGAACAGCCACAGGTCCACTTGCGGCTTGAAATCGCTGACGTTGAGGACTTCGAGTTGATCGCGGTGGCGACTGGTCGCCAGCAGCGGCTCCGGCACCAGGCCCAGGCCCTGACCGTTGGCCACCAGGCCCAGTTGCAACTCGGTGCCGAAGGTCTCCAGATTGATCTGCAACGACAGCCCTTGTTCGCTCAGCGCCCGCTGCAGGCCGGCGCGGAAACCGCAACCGTCAGGGTTGAGCACCCAGCCGCGCAGGTAACAGTCCTTGAGCTTGTAGCTGCGCTTGGTCGCCGTGCCCTTGGCCGCGACCACCCGCAATTGCATGCGGCCGATGGAGCGGCTGGCGATGCCTTCGGGGAAAATCTTGCCGGTGGGGAAGAGCGCGGCGGCAGCGTCCAGATCGCCGTTTTCCATCTTGGCGATCAGCGAACTGCCCCAGCCGCTGACCACCGAGGTGCGCAGGTCTGGGTACGCCTCGCGGATCTGCGCGAGGGCATCGAGCAGGACCACGTCGCCGATGGTCTGCGGCACGCCCAGCCGCAATGTGCCGCTGGGTGCGCCGTCGCTGGCGACCAGCTCGCGCAGGGTGTCGATCTCCCGCAGGATCGCCTTGCACTGCTCATACACCCGCCAGCCCATGGGCGTCGGCTTGAGCGGCTTGGTGTTGCGATCCAGCAGATTGGCGCCCAGATCTTCCTCGAAATTCTGCACCCGCCGCGTGATCGCCGGCTGGGTCAACTGCAACGCCTCGGCGGCGAGGTTGGTCGACTGGCAGCGGATGACGGCGACAAAGGCGTCCATGTCATCGATCTTCATATTCGCTTCTCACATACTCTGAGCCGGGGAAATGTTTTTGCAGAATAATCCTTCTTGGCCTACCGTGCTCAGGATTGTGCGTCAGCGGTAGCGCCGCCTCCCCAGAACCCGCCACCACGCGCCTTTGCCGCGGCTTTCGATGGCTTTCAACTGCTCGCCGAGCGCGGCGATGATCTGTTCATCCCGCGGGCTTTGTACCTGATAGATGCCGAGGGCTTCGCTGAGCGCCTTGTGCGCTTGGGGAAGGTTCTCTTGTTGCAGGTGGGCCACGCCCAACGAGGCGAGGCAGGCGCCGACGGGCGCGAGGTCGTCGGGGGTGTCTTCGCGGTAGACCTGCACGGCGCGCTCCAGCGCCTGCGCAGCTTGCGCCAGTTGGCCCAGTTCCAGGTAGCAGTTGCCCAGGGTTTGCAGGCTCTGCCCGACTACCATGTGGCTGGGGGAAAACAGCGCTTCGCGGCTGCGCAGTACGTCGAGGTAAAGTGCCAGCGCTTCGGCATGCCGCTGCTGCGCCCAGCGCAGGCCGGCCAGGCCGTTGCGCACGGTCGCCAGGCTGGCCGGATCGAAACCGTCGATGGCTTCGGCCAGGGCCAGTGCTTCGAGGAAACAGTCTTGCGCTTTGTCCAGGTAACCGTGGTTTCTGTAATGCACGGCCTGGTTGTTGAGTTCGAGGACGCGTGCGTTATCGATGACGGTGCTGAGCATGGGGCGTCCTTGAAGATGCCGGGCGGCGGCCGATGTTTTTGTTAGAGTTCGCGGATTTAATGGGAGGTTTCTGGAGTGGGTCAAGCAAATCCGGGCTTTTTTTGTGGCTTATTGACATGAGTGCGGTGGATGTCCGCATCAAGGCGCCGAGCGAGGGCTCTATTGCCGAGACGGTGGCTTTTGTCATGGCTGCCCGCGCGGAGATCTTTCCGATGCTGGCGGATTCGCCGATGCCGACTGATCTGGCGGATTTTGCGGGTAGCTACCAGGCGCCCGCGCAGGGGCGTTTTCTGATTGCCCGTGACGGCGAACGTATTGTCGCGGCCATTGGTTACCTGCCGTATGACCACCGCTTTGCCCAGCTCGACTATCGCGGGCGGCGGGTGGTTGAGGTGGTGCGCTTATTCGTCGAGCCGGCGTACCGGCGGGGCGGGTTGGCGCGGCGGTTGTATGAGGCGCTGAAGGCGTTGGCGGTGGAGCAGGGCGTGGAGGTGTTGTACCTGCACACCCATCCGTTTTTGCCGGGTGCCATCGAGTTCTGGCAGCGGCAGGGGTTCCGGATTGTGGAGGTGGAGGACGATCCGGTTTGGCGGACTACGCATATGGAATGGGGTCTGGCTTGACGCGGTACCTGTAGGAGCGGCCGTTAGCCGCGATGGGCCGCACAGCAGCCCCAAAACCATCCAGCACGAGATGGCTGTCTACATCCGGCATTTCTTTCAACCTTGAGGATGTCTGAATGTGAGATCCCAACCCGCCAGAAACAATGTGCTGGATGGATTCAGGGCCGCTGCGCGGCCCATCGCGGCTAACGGCCGCTCCTACAGGTTCCGCGTCGTGCCCGCTCAGAACCCACCACTCAACGGATACTCAACCGCCAACCGCACCTGATCGGCATCCGTCTCCGCCTGCGCCGCATTGCCGCGGTGCACACTGTGCCGCAGCGACAGCGCGAGGTTTTTCGCCGGGCCGCTCTGCACCACATACCGCGCTTCCAGGTCCCGCTCCCAGTGCCGGCCGCCTTCGCCATAACCCAGCCAGGCATAACCGCCGCGCGGATCGACATGGCTGCCGTCGATCCCGCTGCCGCGCACATACAACGCGCTGAACACCAGGCCGGGAACGCCGAAGGCCTGCATCGCGAGGTCATAGCGCGCCTGCCAGGAGCGTTCGTTCGGCGCGTTGAAGTCGGACAGTTGCACGGCGTTGCTGATAAAGATGGCGCCACGGGTGACGTAGTCGAACGGCGTGTTGCCGTCCACGGCCTGGTAGCCGAGGCTGAAGGTGTGGGCGCCGCTGCGGTAGTTCGACATCAAACTCCAGGTGGTGTTGTCGATGTCACCCGACAGCGCCTTGCCGGTGTCGCTCGTGCGGTAGAGGTTGAGGTCCAGCCCCAGCGAGCGGTCGTCGGCCAGTGGCTTGCGGTAGCTGGCGCTGAGGTAGTGCTGGCGCCAACTGTCTTCGTAGCGCGAGGTGTAGAGGCTGGTCACCAGGCCCGGCACGCCGTCGTAGACCACGCCGGCCAGGTCGAAGCTGTTGCCCTGTTTGCCGTTGGAGTAGTTCACCACGAAGCCGCGGTCATGGCTGGAGGCGTTGCGGTCGGTGCTTTCGTTGAAGTGGCCGCCGACCAGTTTGAGGTTGCGGATTTCCTGGCTGGTGAGGAAAAAGCCGGTGGCGGTTTCCGGCAGCAGGCGGCTGTCGGAGGAGCTGAACACCGGCGTTTTCACCCGTTGTTCGCCGTAGCTCAGGGTGGTGTTGGACCAGCGCAGTTTGACCGCCGCGCCACCGCGGGCGGCGTTGTCCTTGGGGTGACCTTCGTTGTCCAGGCCCAGCAGCCGCACCTTGCCGGCGCGGCCGCCGCCGCTGTCCAGTTGCCGTGCGTAGTAGAGGTGGGCGTCGACGCCAACCCCGACGGTGCCTTGGGTAAAGCCCGATTGCACGCTGCCCATCAGGCCGTAAGCCCATTCTTCGGCGGCGCCGTTGCGTTGGTCGCGGGGTTTGTAGGCGTTGCGCGCGCCGTTGCTGCGGCCGCCATGGCGGTAGTCGCGCTGGTCGAACACGCTGCGGTTGAGCAGCAGCCAGGTGCTGTCTTCGATAAAGCCGTTGGCCTGGTCCTGGGCCGATTCGGCATGAGCCAACGCCGGGGCCACGAGGGCCAGGACGAGGTGGTGGAGCTTGATCACGGGCGGATCCTTCCGTAGCAGATAAAAAACGCGGTTCAGCGTGGCGGCAGTTCGCGCTGGATGATGGTGGTCAGGCGCTGGCTGGCGCGGAGATTGAGGCTGGCGGGCGGCACTGGCGTCGCAGCGCCCGGCTCACCAACCTGGATCGCCATGACCATGCCCATCGACACATGGGGGCTGCACTGGATGCCATAGAAACCCGGAACGTCGAATGTCACTTCCAGCGGCTGGTTGATCTTGCTCTTGAACGGCTCGGCGCCGGCGGGCAGCAGACCGTCGATGGTCGCGGCGTTATGGCCGCTCTGGGACGACAGGAAGCGCACGCTGTCGCCGGGTTGCAGGCGCAGGAAATCCGGCTCGTAGACCATGGCCCCGGCGGCGCCGCGGTTGAGCATTTTCACTTCGTGGACTTCGGCCACGGCCATGGGGCTGGACAGCAGGGCCAGCAGCGCCAGCCTGGAAAGAACGTGCATCGGATACCTCGAAAAATCAGCGCGGACGCAGGCGCAGGAAGCGGCTGCCGTCCAGCGGATCGTCAATGAAATGGCCGTGCACGCCGAAGGTGTCGTGCAGGCGTTGTGGGGTCAGGACTTCCAGCGGCGTGCCGAGGGCTACCAGCCGGCCGTGCTGCATCACCGCGAGGCGGTCGCAGTCCAGCGCCTGGTTGAGGTCATGCAGGGCGATCAGCGTGGTCACCGGCAGTGCCCGCACCAAATGCAGGATGCTCAGTTGCTGCTGGATATCGAGGTGGTTGGTCGGCTCGTCCAGCAGCAGGACGCGCGGCTGCTGGGCCAGGGCGCGGGCGATGTGCACGCGCTGGCGTTCGCCGCCGGAGAGGCTGTGCCAGGTGCGCTGCGCCAGGTGCGCCATGGCCACCGCCTGCAAGGCCTGGGCGACGATGGCGTCATCGGCCGCGCTCCATGGCGACAGCGCCGACAGCCAGGGTGTGCGGCCCAGCTCGACGGCGTCGCGCACGCTGATGGCGTCATCGGTGTTGGCCTGTTGCTCCACCACCGCCAGCAGCCGGGCGATGTCGCCACGGCGCAGCTTCGCCAGCGGATGATCGTTGAGCCGGACTTCGCCGCTGTGAGGCTTGAGCAGACCCGCGAGCAACTTCAACAGGGTGGACTTGCCCGAGCCGTTGGGCCCGACGATACCGAAGGTTTCGCCGGGATGGACCTGCAAGTCCACCGCCGTCACCAGTGGCGTGCCTTTGATCTGGTAGCCAAGCCCCGTGCAGGCGAGGGCGGCGCAGTGCTGTGTCGGCTCGAAGGCATTCATCGCGAACGTTGCCCCCGGATCAGGATCAGGGCGAACACAGGCGCGCCGACCAGCGCGGTGATCACCCCGATCGGCAGCACCTGGCCCTTGATCAGGGTGCGCGACAGCACATCCGCCGCCATCAGGAACAGCGCGCCGCACAACGCGCTCAACGGCAGCAGGCGGGTGTGTCGCGGCCCCGCCAGCAGGCGCACGGCATGGGGAATCACCAGGCCGACGAAACCGATGGAGCCGACGATGGACACCAGCACCGCAGTCATCAGCGCCGCGCACGCCACCAGCACGATCTGCACCTGGCGCACCGGAACGCCTAGCGCCGCCGCGGCGTCCGCGCCGAAGGTGAAGGCGTCCAGCGCGCGCCGATGCCACAGGCACAGCACCAGCCCCAGCAGCACCACCGGCAGCGCCAGCCCGACCGCTGGCCAGCGCACGCCACTGAGGTTGCCCAGCAGCCAGAACATCAGGCCGCGGGCTTGCTCGGCGCTGGCCGAGGCGGTGATCAGGAACGAGGTCAGGGCATTGAACAACTGCGAGCCGGCGATCCCGGCGAGGATGATCTGCCCGGTGCTGCCGGCCCCGCGTGCACCGCGCGCCAGCAACACCACCATGGCGAAAGCGGCCAGGGCGCCGAGAAAGGCCCCGCCGGACATCGACAAGGTGCCGGCGCCGACCCCGATGATCGCCACCAGCACCGCGCCGGTCGACGCGCCGGCGGAAATGCCCAGCAAGTACGGATCGGCCAGTGGATTGCGCAGCAGCGCCTGCAACACCACGCCGGACATCGCCAGCCCGGCCCCGCAGGCGCCGGCCACCAGCGCGCGGGGCAGCCGGTAGTTCCAGATGATGCCTTCGTCGATGGGGTCCAGCAGGTGGCCGGCGCCCCACAACTTGTTGCCCAGCACGTCCAGCACCACGGACAGGCCGAGGCGGGTTTCGCCGATGCTGGCGGCGAGGGTTACCGCCAGCGCCAGCAGGACGCCGACCCACAGGGCATGGCCCAGCAGGCGCAGGACGAGGCGGGCGACAGCGTGGGGCATCAGTGGTCCTGCCGCAGCTTCTGGCTGGCGGCGGCCAGGGTTTCGATGCCGTCGACCAGGCTCAGGCTGGCCTGCATGGCGTTGGCGTCGAGGATGATGATGCGGTCGTTTTTCACCGCGTCCATGTTGCGGGTGACCGGGTCGTTCTTGAGGAATTCGAGCTTCTTCAGGTAGTCGTCGGCGGGGAAGCGGCGACGGTCCATGCGGGCGATGACGAGGAAGGTCGGGTTGGCCTTGGCGATGGTTTCCCAGCCCACGGTTGGCCATTCCTCGTCGGAGGCGATGACGTTGCGCATGCCCAGGCTGTTGAGCATGAAATCGGGAATGCCCTTGCGTCCGGCCACATAGGGGTCGATATCAAGGTCGGCGCTGGAGAACCAGAACACGGCCGACTGATCCTGGTCGCGGCGCTGGCCGGCGCTGGCGGTGACCTTGGCCAGGCGCGCCTTGAGGTCATTGACGACGGCATCACCGCGGTCCTGGACGTCCATGATCTGCGCCAGTTGCTCGATGCTTTTGTACAGGCTGTCGATCTGGAACGCCTGCAGGCGCGTGCCGTCGGCGCCGCTGAGGTTGTCCTTGCCTTCGCAGTCGGACGGCATCAGGTAGGCCGGGACCTTGAGGTCGGCGAACTGCTCGCGGGTGCCGACCACGCCTTGCGGGCCGACCATCCACTCGAACTGCACCGCCACCAGGCCCGGACGCTTGCCGATCACCGCTTCGAAGCTGGGGTCGTTGTCGGCCAGGCGCTCGACCTTGGCGTTCTGCGCCTTGAAACGCTCCGGCACGTCGCTGAACCACAGCGAGGTGCCCGCGAGTTGCTGTTCCAGGCCGAGGGCGTAGAACATCTCGGTGCCGGACTGGCCGATGGTCACCGCGCGTGCCGGAGCCTGGTCGAAGGTCAGCGGGGTGCCGCAGTTATCGATGGTCAGCGGGTACGCGGTGGGCGCGGCGAGCGCGGTGCTGGCGAGGCCGAGGCTGGCGAGCAGGGCGAGCGTGAGGCGGGACAGGGGCATGCGGATGCGATCTCCATTCGAACGTGTGCGTGGCGGACGGCACAGGTCTGGAAAACACATCCCGAAGACGCGCAAGCGCGCGGGGCAGCCGAAAACGGTTGCCGTGCGGAAACGGAATGCCCTTCCCGGACACCCCGCCGGTGGGTTTGCGATGCTGCTGGCCGGCAGGTCTCCTGACTGGCGCGTCGTCACCATGCTCCTGCCTTCCCGGGCGTGGCCCAGTGGCGTTTGAAAAAGGAGCAGGCTCGGCGCCTACAGTTGCGGGGGCAGTTGCGTTTTCGCACCGGGAAGTGGCGCGGACGAATTCCCTGTTAGTTCCTTTCGGAAACCGGCGGGGCGCGATGGTACGGGATAGAGCGGCACAGGGCCAGTGTTGGAGTGGTGGTGATGTTGAGGGCCTCATCGCTGGCAAGCCAGCTTGCCGGCGATGAGGCCCTCAGTGACAGCGATGTTGTCGGGGCGTCGAGCCTCAGCGATCCGCCAACACCACCACCCGCTGTCCCGCCCGCACCGGCGAGCCGGGCTCCACGCGCACTTCGGCCACCCGGCCATCGCACGGCGCCAGTACCGGGATTTCCATCTTCATCGACTCCAGCACCACCAGCACATCGCCGGCCTTGACCCGGTCGCCAGCGCTGACCTGCACTTGCCACAGGTTGCCGGCGATCGGGCTGTCCACGCCTTGCTGGCCGGCTTCGAGCGCTGCTTCTTCAGCCGCAGGGGCTGCCGCTTCGTCGCTTTCGAAATGGGCCTGGCCGGAGGCGATCCAGCGCTCGCGCTCGGCGTTGAACGCCGCCTGTTGCTGCGTACGGAAGGCGTCGATTCCCGCCGCTTCGCGGGCGAGGAACTCCTGGTAATCGGCGAGGCACAGTTCGCTCTCTTCGATCTGCAACGGGTAGCGCCCGAGCGGGAAATCACGGCGAATCCGCAGCAGTTCGTCCGCCGTCACCGGGTAGAAACGGATGCGGTCGAAGAAGCGCAGCAGCCACGGCTTGCCACCGAACGCGGCGACCTCACGGTAGCGGTTCCACATCTGCAAGGTGCGGCCGACGAACTGGTAGCCGCCCGGGCCTTCCATGCCGTACACGCACAGGTAGGCGCCGCCGATGCCCACCGAGTTTTCCGCGGTCCAGGTGCGCGCCGGGTTGTATTTGGTGGTCACCAGGCGGTGCCGCGGGTCCAGCGGCGTGGCCACCGGTGCGCCAAGGTAGACGTCGCCCAGGCCCATCACCAGATAGCTGGCGTCGAACACGGTGCGCTGCACTTCGTCCAGGTTCGGCAGGTCGTTGATGCGGCGGATGAACTCCAGGTTGCTCGGGCACCAGGGCGCGTCCTTGCGCACGGTGGTCATGTATTTCTCGATCGCCAACTGGCAGGCCGGGTCGTCCCAGGACAGCGGCAGATGGACCACCCGCGACGGCACGCGCAAGTCTTTTTGTTCGCAGACCTCGTCCCAGACGTCGCTGACGATGCCCAGCAGGTCACGCAGCGGCAACACCTGCGGTTGGTAGTGAACCTGCAGCGAACGGATGCCCGGCGTCAGGTCGATCACTCCCGCCAGTGCCCGGGCTTCCAGTACCTGCATCAGCGCGTGACCACGGAAACGCAGGACCAGGTCCAGCTCCGCCGCGCCGATTTCCAGCAGCAGGTGGGTGTCGCCGCTGAGCCGGGCGACCAGGCGTTTGTCGGTTTCGCCGCGGTCCAGCACGACCGGGTCGATAAGGTGCGTGGCGTCGAGCGGCGCGTTGCCCGCGTGGGCCTGTTCGATGCTCACCGGGACGAAGCGCAGCCTGTCGCCGGCTTTCAACTGCCCCAGTTGCCAGAGGTCGTCCTGGATGATCGTCACCGGGCAGACGAAGCCGCCCAGGCTCGGGCCGTCCGGGCCGAGAATCACCGGCATGTCGCCGGTGAAGTCCACCGCGCCGATGGCGTAGGGGTTGTCGTGGATGTTGGACGGGTGCAGGCCGGCTTCGCCGCCGCTGTCGCGGGTCCACTGCGGTTTGGGGCCGATCAGGCGCACGCCGGTGCGGCTGGAGTTGAAATGCACTTCCCAATCGCTGGCGAAGAAGGTCTGGATGTACTCGGCGCTGAAGTATTCCGGGGCGCCGTGGGGACCGTAGATCACCCGCAGGGTGCGCACGGCGGCGAGGCGGGTGCGTTCGCTGTCGGCCAGGCTTTGGCCGGCGCTGCGGTCGGTCAGCGGATTGAGGTGCAGCACGTCGCCGGCGCGCAGCGCACGCCCGGCGTGGCCGCCGAACTGGCCGAGGGTGAAGGTGCTTTTGCTGCCGAGGTAGTCCGGCAGTTCCAGGCCGCCGCGCAGGCACAGGTAGCTGCGTGCGCCAACGCCCGTGATCGCGCCGAGGCTCAGGACCGAGCCGGCAGGGATCAGCAAGGCCGTGTCCATCGGCTGCTCGATGCCGTCGAGGCTGACCGGCAGCGCCGCACCGGTCACCACCACCACGGCGTCGCAATTGAAGCGCAGGCTCGGGCCGCTCATGGTGATTTCCAGGCCGGCCATGCCTTCCGGGTTGCCCAGCAGGCGGTTGCCGTGGCGCAGGGCGCGGCTGTCCATCGGCCCGGACGGCGGCACGCCGACTGCCCAGTAACCGAGGCGGCCGGGGAAATCCTGGACGCTGGTGAGGGTGCCGCCCGCCAGCACTTCAAAGGTGTCGGCCTGGTAGTGCAGTTGTTCCAGGCAGCGGGTCCAGGGCTCGCCGCTGGCGAACGGGGTGAAGCCGAGGATTTGCCGCAGGTACTCGCGGTTGCTTTCCACGCCGTATAGGCGGGTCTCGCCCAGCGCCTTGCCGAGGGCGGCGCTGGCCAGTTCGCGGCTTGGCGCCCAGGCGATCAGCTTGGCGATCATCGGGTCGAAGTAGGGCGGGATTTCGCAGCCGGCCTCGACCCAGGTGTCGATACGCAAGGCGCGGCCATCGGCCTCGGGGAAAGCCACTTCAGTGAGCAGGCCGGGGCAGGGCTGGAAGTTGCGGCCCGGGTCTTCGGCGTACAGCCGTGCCTGGATCGCATGGCCGCTCGGTTTCAGGTCGGCGATCAGTTGCGCCAGCGGCGGCAGGCAGCCGGCGGCCAGTTCGATCATCCAGCGCACCAGGTCCACGCCCCACACCTGTTCGGTGACGCCGTGTTCCACCTGCAGGCGGGTGTTCACTTCCAGGAAGTAGAAGCGCTCGGCCTGGCTGTCGTAGACGAATTCGACGGTGCCGGCGCTGCGGTAGCTCACCGCCTTGGCGAGGGCGATGGCGGCGTCGCAGAGTTGCTCGGCCATGCCCGCTGGCAGGTTCGGCGCCGGGGTTTCTTCGATGACTTTCTGGTTGCGCCGCTGCACCGAGCAGTCGCGTACGCCGAGGGCGATCACCTCGCCCTGGCCGTCGCCGAACACTTGCACCTCAAGGTGCCGGGCGCGTTCGATGTATTTCTCGACGAACACTCCGGCGTCGCTGAAGTTGTTCTGCCCCAGGCGCTTGACCGCGTCGAAGGCGTCTTCCAGCTCGGCCGCCGAGCGGCACACGCGCATGCCGATGCCGCCACCGCCGGCGGTGCTCTTGAGCATGACCGGGTAGCCGACCTCGGCCGCGGCGCTATGGGCGGCGGCGAGGTCGTCGAGCAGGTCGCTGCCTTCCAGCAGCGGCACGCCGTGGGCCTTGGCCAGGGCGCGGGCGGTGTGCTTGAGGCCGAAGGTGCGCAGGTGCTCCGGCGTCGGGCCGACGAAGGCGATGCCGGCGGCTTCGCAGGCTTCGGCGAAGGCGGCGTTTTCCGAGAGGAAGCCGTAGCCGGGATGGATGGCCTGGGCGCCGCTGTCACGGGCGGCGGCGAGGATCTTGTCGACCACCAGGTAGGTGCTGGCGGCGGGCCCTTCGCCCAGGCTGATGGCCTGGTCGGCCTGTTGCAGGTGCTGGCTGGCGGCGTCGGCTTCGGCGTACACGGCGACGCCGCGCACATCGAGTTGGCGCAGGGTGCGCAGGATACGGCAGGCGATGGCGCCACGGTTGGCGATCAGCAGCTTCTCGAACATGAGGCTGTCCTAACGGGAAGGGCGGGTCGTCCCGCCGGTAATCATCTGCACCACGGTCGTCCGTGGCTGAACGCGCTCAGCGTTGCTTCGAAGGGCTCGACAGGCATTGCCCGGAACGGCTCTGGCAGAGGGAGAACAGCCAGCGACGCAAACGTCTCAGTTCCATATCAGCACCTGCGCGGGGGTCGGGTTCCAGCCATTGCACGGGTTGTTCAGTTGCGGGCAGTTGGAGATCAGCACCAGGGTGTCGATGTGCGCCAGCAGCTCCACGTACTTGCCCGGACCGGACAGGCCGTCCTCGAAGGTCAGGCCGCCCTCGGCGGTGACCGGCACGTTCATGAAGAAGTTGATGTTGGCGCTGATGTCGCGCTTGCCGAGGCGGCCGTCGTGCAGGCTGGCACGCAGGAAGTTGTCGCGGCAACTGTGCATGTAGCGGGTGCTCAGGGCATAGCGCACGGTGTTGCTTTCTTGGGCGCAGGCGCCGCCGAGGGTGTCGTGGCGGCCGCACAGGTCGCGGGTGATGGTCAGCATCGGCTGGCCGAGATTGGAATACAGCACGCTGCCTTCGCCGAGGTACACCCGGCCCTGTTTGCGCAGGGTGCGTTGCGGGTCGTAGCGCTCGCGCGGGTTGCGCGCATTGAAGAACAGCGTGTCGACGGCCTGGTTGCCTTCGAGGTCGAGCAGGCGCAGGGTCTGGCCGGCCTTGACCTCGCAGATGAAGGGCTCGCCGGCGGCGATGGTGGCCTGGTAGACGGCGGTCTCGGCGCTACGGATTTCGGTTGTCGCGTTCATGGCGGGCCCTCAGACGTACAGGCGTTCGGTGTTGTGGAAGCCGCGGGTGTTTTCCGCGCGCGAGGTGCGGCAGAGCAGGCTGACGCTGTCGCCCTGGACCTGATGCCAGCTCAGGTGCAGCGGCTTGGGCGCGTAGCTCGGCGACGGGTCCATGGGGTGTTGCAGGGCGGTGAGCACCACCAGGGTGTCCATCGGCGCGTACAGCTCGATGTAGTCGCCGGCCTTGGAGTTGCCCGGCACGAAATGCAGGAAACCGTCGGCGTCCACGTCCACCCGGCTGAACAGGTTGATGTTCATCAGCAGGTCGGCCAGGCCGAGGTCCCACTTGCCCATTTCCACCAGCAGGTTGTCGACGCCGTTGCGGTGGAAGTCGTTGCGCAGTTCCTGATAGCGGCCGTCGCTGTATTTCTCCCGCACCTCGTCAGCGTTGAGCACGCCGCCGAGGCTGTCGTGCCAGCCGCAGGTGTCGGCGGTGATCGCCGCCAGCACCCGGCCCATGTCCGAATACAGGCAGTGGCCGCTGGTGAGGCGGGCGGTGTGTTGGCACTTGAGGGTGTCCGGCAGGTTCAGCCGCTCGCTTTTTTCAGCGGCGTTGAGCAACAGCAGGCTGGCGTTGGCGCCGCCTTCGAGGTCAGTGATGCGCAGCAGTTGCCCGCGCTTGAGCACGAACGAGGTGTGGCCGCCACCGGGAACGGTTTCCTCGTACAGGGTGGGGCGCAGTTGCAGTGAGGCAGTCATGGTCAGGCTCCTTGTGTGGCGTGCAATTGGCTGGCGATGCGCGGCGGCAGCGCGTCGAGGGCGCTGCGGGCGGCGCGGCGATCGCTGTTGAGCGGGATGTCGTAGGTGATCCGCGCGCCGTAGGCGTTGGGCGCCTGGACCTCGCGGCGAATCTTGTCGAACACCAGCAGGCGGGTGCCGAGGCTGAAGCCTTCGCTGAGGTCATGGGTGACCATGAACACGGTCAGCCGGGTTTCCCCCCACAGCTCCAGCAGCAGCGCGTGCATGTCCTTGCGGATACCCGGATCGAGGGCGCCGAAGGGTTCGTCGAGCAGCAGAACACGCGGCTTCATCACCAGCGCCTGGGCGATCGCCAGGCGTTGCTGCATGCCGCCGGAAAGCTGCGCCGGGTACTTGTCCAGCGCGTGGCCGAGGCCGACCTTTTCCAGCAACGCGGCCGCCTGTTCGCGGGCTTCGCGCTTGTGCCGGCCCAGCAGGCGACCGAGCAACGGCGCGCTCGGCAGTTCCAGGCCGAGGGCGACGTTGTCGAGCACGTTCAGGTGCGGGAACACCGAGTAGCGCTGAAACACCACGCCGCGGCTGGCGTCGGGCTCGGCCACCAGTGGCAGGCCGTCGAGCAGGATGCTGCCGCGGCTCTGGCGCTCCTGGCCGAGCAGCAGGCGCAGAAAAGTCGACTTGCCGCAGCCGGAGGTGCCGACCAGGGTGCAGAACTCACCTTCCTCGACGCTCAGCGAAAGGTTTTCCAGCACCACCTGATCGCCGTACACCTGCCAGAGGTTTTTCACTTCGAGAAAGGCGCTCATGGCCGGGCTCCTTCGTACCAGGGGAAGGCGCGGCGCGACAGCAGGCGCAGACCCAGGTCCATCAGCCAGGCCAGCACGGTGATCCACACCACGTAAGGCAGGATCACGTCCATTGCCAGGTAGCGGCGGACCAGGAAGATCCGGTAACCGAGACCGTCGGTGGCGGCGATGGCTTCGGCGGCGATCAGGAACAGCCACGCCGCGCCCAGGCTCAGTCGCAGCGACACCAGCAGACGCGGCAGCAGTTGCGGCAGCACCACCCGCAGCAGCAGGGTCCAGGTATTGGCGCCGAGGGTCTGCGCCTTGATCAGCAGCTCGCGAGGGATTTCCCGGGCGCGTTGCTCCAGGTCACGGGCGATGGCCGGGGCGATGCCGATCACGATCAGCACCACCTTGGACAGCTCGCCAAGGCCGAAGACGATGAACAGCACCGGCAGGATCGCCAGCGGCGGCACCATCGACAGCACCGTGAGCAGCGGCGACAACGGCGTGCCGAACAGCGGCAGGGTACCGGCGAGCATGCCCAGGGTCAGGCCGAGCAGGGCAGCGATGCCGATGCCCAGACCGAGGCGGGTGAGGCTGGCGGCGGTGTCCTTCCACAGCAGGTAGTCGCCGGTGCGCTTGTCCTCGGTAAAGGCCATGCGTTGCACGGCGTCGACCATTTGCGCGGCGCCGGGCAGCAGTTTGTCGTTGGGGTTTTCGCTGAGCCGCGCCGCCGACCCGGTGAAGTAGGCGAACAGCAGCAGAGCGAAGGGCAGCAGCACCAGAAGCAGGCGCCCGGCCCGGTCGGGCTGACGGTTGATCAGACGCATGGCGAGTATCCCGGTCAGTGACTCAGAGGCTGCCGTCGGCGGCCATTTGCATGTAGCGCGGGTCGAAGCGCAGGCGCAGATTGCCGGCATCGCCGCGCACCACGTCATTGGCGAAACTCATGCCCACCGCATCCGCGCTTTGCGCGCCCTCGCCGAGCAGACCGTGGTCGAAGCTGAAGCGCGCGACCCGGTCCATCGTCTCCGGCAGCGCCGCGCTGGTGGCGAAGGCCACCGCTTCCTTCGGCGTCGCGAACAGGCGGGTGGCGTTCAACTGCGCCTGGTAGCCGGGCAGATCGGTGCCGGAAGCCTTGGCCATATGTTCCAGGGCCGCCTGGCCGCGGGGGCCGTTGTCGTGCATCAGCGCGACGATTTCATACCAGGCACCGGCCAGCGCTTTGCCCAGTTCGGGGTGGGCCTTGAGGGTGTCGCTGTTGACCACCAGCAGGTCCATGATCTCGCCGGGGATCTTGCTCGAATCGAACACCAGCGAGGTGTCCGGGGTGGCGGCGACGGTGGAGAGAATCGGGTTCCAGGTGGTCACCGCCGTCACCTCGCGGGTGTTGAAGGCGGCGGCGAGGTCGGCGTCGGAGGTGTTCACCACCTTCACATCGCGCTCGCTCAGACCGGCCTGTTCCAGCCCGCGGGCCAGCAGGTAATGCGAGACCGACAGCTCCACCAGATTGACCGACTGGCCGCGCAGATCGGCGAGGGTCTTGCCCTTGCCCTTGAGCACCACGCCGTCGTTGCCGTTGGAGAAGTCGCCGACGATCAGCGCGGTGCTGTCCACTCCACCGGCGGCGGGGATGGTCAGCGCGTCCATATTGGTCATGGTGCAGCCGTCGAACTGGCCGGCGGTGTACTGGTTGATCGACTCGACGTAATCGTTGAGCTGGGTGACCTCGATCTCGATCCCGTACTTGTCCGCCCACTTCTTCACGATGCCTTCGCTGGCGCCGTATTCCCACGGCATCCAGCCGGCGTAGATGGTCCAGCAGATGTTGAAACGGTCCTTGGCGAAAGCGCCCGGGGACAGCAGCACGGCGGCGAGGCTCGCGGCCAACAGGGAGAGCAGACGGGGTGTACGCATGAGAAACCTCCGGTTCGGTTATCGGGCGGGCAGGAGTCGAGCGGCGCGTTGGCGCTCTCTTCTCCCGGGCTTTTATCCCGCCGTGTAACCTCGCTGGAGGTCGACAGCTCTCGGACCAGACACTCGTTGTAGCGAGCCGGAACCCTAGCTGTCCATTTCTCGAATTGTGGTGCTGTTTTGGCCGGGGTGGGCCGGTGACTCCTGCACGGTAGAGGTGAGAGCAAGAGGTGTGCCGGGTTTTGTAAAACCCTGCAATAGGGTGTTTGCCGGGTGGTGACGAGGGCGTTGAGATGGGCAAGGGTGCTCGTTTATGAGGCGTGGGTGGGAGCAGGTGATGCATTGTGGTGCTGGGTTGTGGTGATTGCACTCTTCCAGATCTTTCACGCTGGTGTGCGCCTGGCGCTTGATCCACTTCTCACTCAACGTCGAGAAAAAGCGCTCAACCATATTCAACCAAGATGCCGAGGTCGGTGTGAAATGGACCTGGTAGCGCGGGTGTGCTGCAAGCCTCTGCGAATGCCGCAACTCACGAGCATTCGCGAACTTAATGAAACCTCACCCCAGGCCCTCTTTACTCTCACGACTCGACCAACAAAACCCAAACAACACCAACCCCTCCACCGGCTCATAAAACATCATCACCAAATCCGCCCCCCAACTCTGATAGTGATACGCAGGCACGCTGGCCACATGATGGAACGGATTACCCGCAGGGCTACACGGATACCCCGCCGTGATTCCACTCTTCTCACATTCCGCATAACCCAGCGTCAGGCTGGACACCGGGAACTTCATGAAGTCCGCCACACCGCCAATCTGCTCGACGAACGTCATCTGCTCAACCCGGTGCAGGGGCACCTTCCTCGCCAGCTCCGACGGGCAAAACAGCAACCCTGATTCGCGATACTTCTCTCGGGCCGCCTCAAAAGCCGCTTTCTGGTCAGAATAATGAGCCTGCAAACTTTCCCGCGCTTCGACATATGGATCAGCAAGGTGCTCGTTACCTGCATGCAGGAAGAAATAACGCGGATCACCCATCAGTCGGTAGCGTCCGTCTTCGACCTTGAAACCAATCCAGTTAGTGTGCAACAACCGGTTATGCCACGGGGTATCTTCGGTCGCCTGGCCAACGTACTCATGCTCGGTGGGCTCCAGCGGCCCCAACATCGTCAGATAGCCCGACCACTCTGGGTTCACCACACTCAGATCAATGCCGAAAAACGGCTGCAAGTGCTCGATGAGGTCGGCCTGATCATCCACGAACACCGTCTCCGGGTCGGGGAACGGGTACAGGCCATAAGGGACGTTTCGGTAGTCTGGCCAGTTCTTTGCTACTTCTCGGAGCACACTCATGGCCTCCCGGTCTGTACTCAAGCCTTCCTTGTAAACCTTCAACAGGGCCTGCGCCGCCTCGAAATGTTCCGGGCTGAGCTGCGCCAGATCATCCGCGTTGACGGTATAGCCGGAACACTCCTGCATAGACAGTACGATCGCGCGTAAACACCTAGCGGACGCCCGATGGTCATGGACGAGGGCGTCCTTGTATTTGAGAAAGGGGGATTCGCTCATCTTTGGTCGTCCTTAGCCCAGATTTTTTGAAGTAAGAAAAACGGCATCCCGAAGGATGCCGTTTTGTATCACACAAAAAGCGCAATCAGGACGCTACGACCGCCGCCTGAGCAGCCTGTGCCTCTGCCGCCGCCCGCGCATTCTGGCGCGCCATGCCGCTGGCGTAGAGCTTGTCCAGCTCGGCCTCACCACGCGCAATCAGCTCTTCCTGAGACTGTGCAATCTTCTTCACCACGAAGTAGTGCAGGGCGGTGAGTGCGGCGTAGCCGACCACCAGTGCAGTGACGACGTCGTCACTGCGGCGTTGCGTCAGCATGTAGGCGAAGGCCGCCAGGTAGATCAGGCCGCCGCCGTAGGTCAGCAGGGCTTCGATCTTGTGCGAGCCCGGGACCACGTTCTTGGTGTAGATGCCGCCATTGCCGTTCCAGTTGATCCAGCCCGCCCAGACCATCGGCGACATCAGCGCGAACAGCGGGAACATCGCCCAGCCGAAGACCACCAGGATGCCGCCCCAGACCAGCGAGGCCACGGGATGGTATTTGGTGCCGGTATCGACGAATTTCTTGCTGGTGGAGTAGTTGATGTCGAGGAAGCTGCGGCCTTTCCAGCTCATGGTGCCGAAGATGTGGCCCGGGCGCGCCTGCAGGTTGCCGTTGCCGGAGTAGGTCACGTCGGTGTCACGGTTGATGTCGTACAGCCAGGTGTTGTGGCTGACCTGCACGTCATGGCTGGTGTGGCTCTCCAGGTTGCCGAAGGCGTTCTGCTGGACGTGGGTGTTGCTGAACACGGTGTGGTTGGTCCTGGTGTCCAGCACGCGGCCGACCAGCAGTTGCATGTCGTCCAGGGCATTGGCGCTGTCGCCGAACACGGTGCGCCCGGATTTGCCCCGCTGCCAGATCGAAAAACCGACGTAGCCGATCGCGGCGCCAATGGCCAGCCAAGGCCAGCGGTAGGAGGTGACGATTTCGATGTTGTACATCAGATCGATTTCGGACTCATAGATGAACCAGAAGGCCGCCAAAGCACCCGCGCCGGCGAAGGCCAGCGCCGATTTGCGCTTGAACGCCGCGTAGCCGGCAGCGACCGTCAGCAGAAAGATGATAAAGCTCACTTCGTATCCTCGTATTGGTAAGACCGGTTTCCGGTTCGGCGACAAGATACCGGCGCCAAGCACCTGAGGCGAGTGAAAGTTGCATTTTGCTATCACTCGGAAAGGCCTCTGAACCGGGCCTTGAAGCGTTTCAGTTGAAGTGGCCTCATCGCCTGCAAGCCAGCTCGCACAGGTTCGGTGCCATGCTTCGATTTTGAGATCAGCGAAGATCTTCGGCGATGAGGCCGGCAGATACAGCCCGGTTGCCTGGCGTGGCCTCATCGCGAGCGAGCTCGCTCCTACAGGTCCGCAGTTTCTGTAGGAGCGAGCTTGCTCGCGAATTGACTCACCGCGAATACCGCGCCAACGCTTTGCGCAGCATCCCCCGCACATGCTCGCGCAACCCCACCGGCCCCAGCACCTCGATATCCGCCGCATTGCTCAACAAGAACAGGCGCAAGCCCTGGCTGTCGAGAATGTTGCAGGTCAGTTTCCAATGCTCGGCACCATCGGGTTGCAACACCTGATCATCGGTCAGCGGGTTCTCCCACAACCGGTTGTACAGGTTGGCGCCCAGGCGCAGTTCCAGACGGATTTCGCCGTCGCCATGCAAGGTCATCAAGTGCCGCTGGGCCTCCAGCGAATGCACGTCGTAGCCCTCGGGATCGGCGATGTTCACCCGACCCGTGTCGATCGCGACGATGCGGTGCAGCATCAACGCACACAACTCGCCCGGCCCGTTGCTGCCGTATTTGCCGCGGGGTTTTTGCGGGTCTGGCTGATAACCATCAAGCCACTGCTCTTCCGCCACCAGCGCCGACAAGTAGGTGTTGGAATCCTGGTGGGAGAGGGCCAGCGGTTTGAGTTGATACATGCACAGCGCGTCGTCCGCATCCCGCGGGCGGTAGGTCACGGCCAGTGGCTCGTCGCGGAAAATCGCCTGTTGCAGACGGGTCAGCAACGCGGCGTCATAGCGCCCGGGCCGCAGCACCATGAAGCGGGTGCCAGAGGTGATGCGCCGGCCCAGATCAATCCCGCGCGGGGTCTGATGGTTCATCACGTGGATGGCGAAGTTGCGCAGCTCGGTCAGTTGTTCGGTGTGGGTCTTGAGCCCGAAGCGTTCGGCATGATCGAAGATCGCCGACAGGGTCATGGCCTCGATCGGTAGCAATTTGAGCTCATGCTGGTATTTGCTGATCCGCCACAGGATCGGCAGGCCGTTGCCCTGTTCCTCAGGCTGCACCACTCCTTTTCCTTCGAGCCATTCGAGGTCGCGATTGATGGTCTTCAGCGAGCCGGACCATTCGCTGTCAGCGCCGTGCATCAGTTTGAGCAGGGTCGAGGCGGGTTGCGCTTGCTGTTGGCGGCCCAGCGCCTGGAGAAGCCGCTCGCGGCGAATTTCAAAATTTTTCATCGAATCGGGCGGACCTGGACAAAAAGTGGGAAGGCTGGCTGTTTTCATACCCGGGCTGACAGGCGATAGTGCCTGCGCCAGCCCACAGGAGCATTACATGAAGCGTCAGTCCTACCTCGCTGCTACTCACGTTGCCGGTTTTATCGACTGGTTGGCCACCGAGCTTGAATCGGTTTCGCTGTTCCGCCACCAATACGTCGATCGCCGCAAGGCATCCATCTGGCAGTGCAGCGACCTGTTCGACGCCTTCGAAGGCTACCGCTGGAACCATCCCGGCAACGAGCGCCTGGGCTACGACGCCGGCGATTGCCCACGCAGCAACGCCATCGCCCTCGATGCCCTGCGCCGTGACCTGCTGGCGGCCAGCGGCGATGATGCACGCAGCCTGCTGGCCTCGCTGGACGTGATGGCCTGGGGCGGCGTCAGTGCCCGCAATGCCGACTGGCTCAAGACCAACGAGCGGGGCCTGGCGCAGACCCTGCACACGGTCAAGGCGGCGCTCGACGCCGGCGATCCGCAAGCGCCGGTACTGCGCGACAAGGGCCTGCGTTTCAACTCCGGGATGACCAAGGTCTACTCGCTGCTCTGTGAAGACTTCCTGATCTACGACAGCCGCGTGGCGGCGGCGCTGGGCTGGCTGGTGGTCAAGTACTGCAAGGCCAAGCACCTGGCCTGGGTCCCGGCCGAGTTGTGCTTCCCCTGGGCGGCGGCCAAGGAGGGGGTCAACAGCGCCGCGCCGAAGCAGCGCAATCCGGGCAATTCGCACTTGCAGTTCAAGCGCCTGCGCGCCGGGCATCACCATGCGTTGTGGAACCTGCGGGCAAGCTGGCTGCTCAGTGCGGTGCTGGCGCATCCGGCAGCGGCGGACAGCCGTTTCAATCGAGTGACCGGGCCGGTCACACCGCTGCGGGCGCTGGAGGCCGCGTGTTTCATGATCGGCTATGACCTGGGCACGGACGACGGTGTGCAGGAATACAGCGACGAATTCGCCCAACGGATTCTGGCGGTGGCGGAAGAGGATTTTGTCGAGATCGACGCCGATGAGCTGATCGGGCAACTGGATGAAATGATCAAGGCGGCGCGGGAGAACAACAGCGGGCGAGTGTGACGCGCGGGGCAGGAGGGGCCGCGTCGGCGGCCCCCACGCCTTGCATCAGAAGCTGTATTTCACGTTGAACATCACGTTGCGCGGGTCACCGTAATAGGCGGTGTTGTAGTTGCCGATACCGCTGTAATACACCCGGTCGAACAGGTTGTTGAGGTTCACCGTGCCCTTGAGCTCGTCAGTGAAATCGTAACTGGCCAGCAGGCCAACCACCGCGTAGCTGCCACGATTGAGCTTCTGCGGCCCGACCTGCTCGTCGAAGCTGTCGTCGATAAAGAAGCTCGCGCTCTGCCATTGCACATTGCCGCCGACGGTGGCCTTGTTCAGCACCCCCGGCAGGCGGTAGCTGGTGGCAGCCTTGAGCAGGTGCTGCGGCTGGGTGGTGGCAACGCGCACATGGTCGGCGTCATAGGACGCCTGGTAGACGTAGCCGGCATTGATGTTCCAGCCCGGCAGCAGCTCGCCGGCAATCTCCAGTTCCACACCATTGGTCGTCGCCCCCGATACCGGACGCATCTCGGCATTGCCCGCGCTGTTGGTCCGGCCAGTGCTTTCGGCGAGGTTGTCCTGCTTGAGCTGGAACAGCGCCAGGCTGGCGTTGAGGCGGCCTTCGAAGTACTCGCCCTTGATCCCCACTTCATAGCTTTCACCGGTCAGCGGGTCGATCGGATTGTCGCGGGCATCCTTGTTGTACGGCTGCGGTTTGAAGATGTCGGTGTAGCTGGCGTAGACGGTGTACTGCTCGTTCAGGTCGTAGGTGATGCCGGCGTAGGGGATGACCTCGCCGCGGTTGCTGGTCGGGTAACTGCGGGTCCTGCCGAGCGCGTTGAGGCTGCTCAGGGTCCAGTCATAGTCGTTGACCCGGGCACCGAGGATCACGTTGAAGGCATCAGTGGGCTTGAGCACTACGGCCGCGTAGCTGACCTTCTGCGTGGCATCGATTTTCTGCGTCGACCACCACGCCCAGTCGGTCGGGTAGGTGGCGTTGTTGTTCCAGGTGAACGGGTTGACGCTCTCGTCGGTGGTGCCATCGGTACGGCGCGATTCGGCATCGGTCTTCGAATAGTTGTAGCCGACCACCAGTTCATGGTCGCGGCCGAAGAGCTGGAACGGCCCCTTGGCGTACACGTCGAAGGACTTTTCCTCGGTGTCGGTATCGAACTTCGAGGCGCCGCCGTAATAGAAACCGTGGTCGATGGTGTTTGTGGCCGGGTCGATATGCGCGGCCGACAGTCCGGCGAGGATTTCCCGCGATTTGTACTGGCGGTAGGTGGCGGTGGCCTTGAGCATCCAGTCGTTGTCCAGGCGGTGCTCGATGCCGACGAAGCCGCGCGAAGTGTCCTGGTTGCGGTAGGCCCACTTGTCCGCCGGGTTGCTTGAGCGCGACAGATCCACCCGCCGGCCATCGCTGTAGAACACCGGCAGGTGGGCGTTGCTGGTCGCGTCGTTGCTGTTCTTCTGGTAATCGAAGCCGGCGCTGAGGGTGGTCGCGTCGTTCAGGTCGGCTTCGAGGATGCCATAGAACACCTGCTGCTCGCCTTTCTGGTAGTCGATGAAGCTGTCGTGCTGCTCGCTGCCGGCGACCAGCCGCCCACGCAGGGCGCCGCTGTCCACCAGCGGGCCGGAGACATCCAGCTCGGTGCTGTAGCGGTCCCAGGAACCGGCGCCGGCGCCGACATGGCCCTGGAATTCACGGGTCGGGCGTTTGCGCACCAGGTTGATGACCCCGGACGGATAACCGATGCCGTTGACCAGGCCGGTAGCCCCCTTGAGCACTTCGACGCGGTCGTAGATCAGCGAGTTGCCGATGCTGTAGTTGTCGCGCACGTTGCCGCCGTCGGTGCTCAGGCTGGGAATGCCGTCGTACTGGAAGGCCTGGATTTCGAAGCCGCGGGAATAGTAGGTGTAGCCCTCGGAGTTCTCGCGGTTGACGGTGACGCCGGGGGTCTGTTGCAGCACCGAGGCGAGGTTGACCAGGCCCTGGTCGTCCATCTGCTGGCGGGTCACCACGCTGACCGATTGCGGCGTCTTGCGCAGCGACAGGTCCATGCGCGTAGCCGAGGCGCTCTGGCCGACGGTGTAGGCGCCGGTGCCCTCGGAGGTCGCGCCGAGGGCTGCGCTGTTGATGGTGGTGGCGCCCAGTTCCAGCGAGCCGTCCGCTTTGGGCAGTGGCCGCAATGCGTAGCTGCCGTTGCTTTGCGGCAGCGCTTGCAGGCCGCTGCCCTGCAGCAGAATGGCGAAGCCCTGGGCGACGCTGTAGCGGCCGTCGAGGCCGGCGGACTGGCGGCCTGCGGTCAAGGCGGCATCGAACGAGATGGCGGTGCCGGACGCCGAACCGAAAGCGGCGAGCACCGACGTCAGGCTGCCGGCGGCAATCCGGTAATGCTGCTCGGCGCTGACTTCGGCGGCGCTGACGACGCCTGGCAGGCTGCCGACAGCAATGGCGCAAAGCCCGAGACGGATGGCCACGGCCACGGGTTTCAGCAAGCGTGCGTGCGGGTACTTCATGGTGTTCCTCCCCCAAATGAGGCCGTGCAAACGGCACTTGTCGAGGGATTGGCCGAGCGGGAAAAGCAAATCGTGCAACGCCCCTGAAAATTATTTTCCGCGTGGGACGCTCAGGCGTCGGCGGGCAGCACCGTGACCCAGTAATCGGTGCGCCGCACCACCCGCAGGCCGAAGCCGCTTTCCAGCGCCGCCAATGCGCGGTTGGTGTCGTCCAGCGGGAAGGCGCCGGAAATCTTCAGCCGGGCGATAGCCGGATCGCAACGCAGCCAGCCATGGCGATAGCGCGACAGCTCGGCGAGCAGATCGGCCAACGGCCGCTCGATGGCGATCAGGCTGCCGTTGCGCCAAGAGGCGACCGCAGCGTCGCTGATGCTCGCCGCGCCGAGGCTGGCGCGGTCGAAACGCACCTGCTGGCCGGCCTCCAGACGCAGCACTTGTGGGCTCAGCGCCGGGCGCACCTCCACGGCTTTTTCCAGCACCGCGACCTCGCACCAGGCGTCGTCGCTTTGCACCGTAAAACGTGTGCCGAGGGCGCGGACCTGGCCTTGCGCGGTCTCCACCAGGAAGGGGCGACCGAGTGAGTCCGCCGCGGTTTCCACCAGCAGCCGGCCGCTGAGCAGGCGCAGCAGGCGGCGGTCGTTGTCGAACGCCACATCCAGCGCCGAATGGCTGTCGAGCAGCAGCGAACTGCCGTCGGCCAGCGTCAGGCGGCGTTGTTCGCCGACGCCGGTGTGGTAGCTGGCGGTCATCGCGATGCGCCAGTCGCTGTCCCAGGTCCGCCAGCCCAGCGCGCCGACACCGGCCAACACCAGCAACTGGCGCATGACCCGCCGGCGTGTCTGCCCGGCGTTGCGCAGGGCAGACGCGGCGACCTTGCCCGGTACGCCCTCGACCATCCGCCGCACCTGTTCGACTTGCTGCCACGCCTGGCGATGCAGCGGGTCGGCGTTGTGCCAGAGCTGCCATTGCTGGCGCTCGGCTTCGCACTCGCAGCCCGACGACAGCCGCGCGTACCACTGCGCGGCGCTGCGCAGGGCATCGCGTTCGGCCGGGTCGAGGACGGGGCGCGCGTCGCTCACAGCAGGCCCATCTGCATCAGGCAGCAATGCTCGACGGCCTTGGCCATGTGGTTGTTCACTGTGCGCAGGGAAATACCCAGGCGCTCGGCGATCTTCGGATAACTCAGGCCCTCGAGCTGGGACAGGATGAAGGTCTGCTTCACCGTGTCGCCGAGGGCATCGAGCATGCGGTCGATCTCCACCAGGGTCTCCAGGACGATGGCCTGTTCTTCCTGGGACGGATGCTCACGCTCGGGCAGGGCGGCGAGGGCTTCCAGGTAACTGTGCTCCAGTGCCCGGCGGCGGAACAGGTCGATCACCAGGCCCTTGGCCACGGTGCTCAGATACTGCCGCGGCTCGCGGATGTCCAGGGCCTGACGCGCCTTGATTACCCGCACGAAGGTGTCCTGGGCCAGGTCGGCGGCATCGCTGCTGTTGTCCAGACGCTTGCGCAACCAGCCACGCAACCAGCCGCAATGGGTGGCATAGAGGTCATGGACGGCGGAACGCAGGGCGATATCGTCGGCGGGCATGAGAAAACATCACTAATGAGAATTGGTTGCAATTCTCACCTTGTTGTAGCGGGGTTTGCAATGACTTGTTACGGCTATTGAGCCGGGTGGGAAATGTCCCAGTTCGACGGGGCAGGGCTGAGACCACCCGGTACGCGAACTGCTGGAAGCTCTAAGGGTTTCAGCCGCGGGCTGATTTTCGAATGAATCTCTGCCCGTCCGGGGTGGTCACAAAAATGTCGACCATCCCCAATCGAGCCCGCAGGGCAGAGAGGTATTCATGAGCAATGATGAACTGGAGCGTGAAGTCCTGACCCGTTTGTTACACGCGCACCCGGAAGGACTGGGCAAGGAAATTCTCGACAACTACCGCGGCGAAAAGGCCGTGGCCGGGACGCTCAAACACCTGCAGGAACGCAATCTGATCCACGGCAACCCGGTGACCGTGCAGGACCATGAACCGTCGGTGACCTTTCCGATCAAGCTGACCAGTGCCGGCGTCGATGCCGCGCGGCGTGCGGATGGGGCAGGCGCTCAAGGACGTTAATCGTTGCAGCGACCGCGACGGTCCGGCGCCCCCGAACCGTCGCGGTTGCCTGCGCTGTTACAGCGCCGGCGTACGCGGCGGAATCATCCGCCGGTTGCCGGTGGCTTCGAACGCCGCGCCGAGGCGCAACAGGTTCGAGTCGTCATAGGCGCGACCGGCGAAAGTCAGCCCCACCGGCATGCCGATATCGGCCATCACGCCCATCGGCACGGTGACGGTCGGCACGCCGAGGTGGCGAATCGCGAGGTTGCCGTTGGCGACCCAGACACCGTTGCTCCAGGCGATATCCGCCGACTCAGGGTTCACATCGGCATCCGCCGGGCCAACGTCGGCCACGGTCGGGAACAGCACCGCGTCCAGCTTCAGTTCGTCCATCCAGTCTTCCAGGTCGATCTTGCGGGTCTTCTCCAGGCCACGCAGACCGTCGGGTACGGTGCTGATTTCATTCCACGGGGTGATGCCGCGCTCGGCCATCTTCACGTACTCGTCCATGCCGGCGGCGAGGTCGCCTTCGCGGTTGGGCAGGGTGCCGGGGTCGTGCGGGAAGATCTTCGGCCCGTCGACATCCACCAGCCGATTGAGCTTCGGATCGCCGTTGGCCTGGAGGAAATCGTCGAAGGCCCAGGCGGTCAGGTCCCACAGTTCATGGTGCAGGAACTCCGGCGAGACGATGCCGCGGTTGAACACGGTCGGTGCGCCCGGACGGTCGCCTTCGCAGTTGGACACCAGCGGGAAGTCCACTTCGATCACTTCGGCACCGGCCGCTTCCAGGGCCTGGCGCGCCTGCGTCCACAGGTCGATGACCGAGTCGCGGGTGTTGATGCGCTGGCCGGTCGGGCCGCCAATGCCTGGTGTTTCCGAGGTGCCGGCCAGTTCATCGGCATTGATGTACATGCGCGGCACGCCCAGGCGTTTGCCGGCCAGGGCACCGGCGCCCACCGCCAGTTCCTGGTAGGAGGCCGGGCGCACCGAGGCAACGCTCGGGATCGGCACCCAGGTTTGCAGGCGCCACAGGTCGCCACGGGTGTCCTTGTCTTCGGCGACCACTACGTCGAGCACTTCGAGCAGGTCGGCCATGGTCCGTGCGTAGGGCACCACCACGTCCATGGTCGGCGTCAGCGGCCAGTTGCCGCGAACCGAAATCACCCCACGCGACGGGGTGTAGGCACACAGGCCGTTGTTCGAGGCCGGGCCGCGACCGCTGGACCAGGTTTCTTCCGCCAGGCCGAAGGCCGAGTAGCTTGCAGCGGTGGCAGTACCGGCACCGTTGGACGAACCGGAGGCGAACGGCGCGGTGAGGTAACCGGCGTTGTACGGGCTTTCGGCGCGGCCATAAACGCCGCGCTGCATGCCGCCGTTGGCCATGGGCGGCATGTTGGTCTTGCCCAGGCAAATCGCCCCGGCAGCCCGCAGGCGCTCGATGGTGAAGGCGTCGCGATAGGCCACCAGCTCGGCGAAGGCCGGGCTGCCGGACGCGGCGGTCAGGCCCTTGACCAGGTAGCTGTCCTTGGCGGTGTAGGGAATGCCGTCCAGTGGGCCGAGGGTTTCACCCCGGGCGCGGCGGGCGTCGGAGGCTTCGGCTTCCTTGAGGATTTCGGGGTTGCGCACCACCACCGCGTTGAGTGCGGTGGGCGTGTCGGCGCCGTCGTAGGCATCGATCCGGGCAAGGTAGGCCTTGACCAGTTCAACCGCGGTGGTTTGCCCGGATTCGAGCGCGGCACGCAGTTGGGCAATGGAAACTTCGGTGACCTCGATCATGCAGCTTGCTCCGGTGACTGACAGGTAACAGGGAAAGTGCTTCCCTCACGCAGGGACATCAGGCTTTTCAAATTGTTATCTCGTTCGATACCCCGTTGTGCGGCTTTACGCAACAGGGCGGCCTAAAGTGGGCGATATATTTAACACTTGGCGCTGAACAAGGGAATGGGGACTACGCCAGACCTGATGATTTTGGCGATAAAGGGCAGCTTTCGCTATTTGGAGGTGTAGAAAAATACGAACAGTCGAACGCTGTCTGCCGAGGCATCAGGATCATTCAGAAGGGAGGGTGAAGCAGAAGAAGAAAATGGCAGGGGCGGCTGGATTCGAACCAACGCATGGCAGGATCAAAACCTGCTGCCTTACCGCTTGGCGACGCCCCTGTTGCGACGGATGAAAGTACATCCAGATGCAGAATCCTGCTGCTTGCGAAGACGATTTCGCGAAGAACCCTGTGGTCCGTTGCAGGATGGGCGGCAATTTATCAACTTTTGTTACGTCTGTGAAGCCCCTTTTAAAACGAAAGGGGTTTTAAAACAGCGACTTAGTTTGCGGGTCACCGTCATTGGCTCCGGCGAAAAGCCGACAGCATCGCGTTGGCGCCCGCAGATGGGGTAGGGTTGCGGACCGCATCTAGCGAAATTTCCCACATCCCCAAGGACGGAGAGCGATCGTGTTCCCATTGGATATCTGGCTGGCCTACACCGCCGCCTGTCTGCTGCTGGTGATTTCCCCCGGTCCCGACAACCTGCTGGCGATCGGTCGCGGTCTGAGCCAGGGGCGGCTGGCGGCGATCGTCTCGGGGGTGGCCTCGGGGGCCGGCATTCTCTTTCACACCACCACAGCAGCATTGGGCCTGACCCTGTTGATGCAGACGTCGGCGGTAGCCTTCTGGGTCGTCAAGATCATCGGTGCCGGTTACCTGCTTTGGCTGGGCATCAAGGTGCTGCGCTCGCGCAACCTGATCAACTTCGCGCCGGCAGCCAGGCAGCCGCTGCGCAACATCTTCCTCACCGGTTTTCTGTCCGCAGCGCTCAACCCGAAGCCGGGTCTGTTCGTGCTGGCCTTCATCCCGCAGTTCGTCAATCCGCAACTGGGTTCAGTGACGCTGCAGATGTTTGTCTATGGCATGTGGTTCGCCGCGCTGACGGCGGTGGGTTTTGCGCTGATGGGGGTGTTCGTCACCGCGCTGACCCAGTCGCTACGCCAGCGGCCACGGCTGGTTAACGGCCTGAATGTCGGGGCAGGGGTGACGTTCGTTGCCTCGGGTGTCTCGGTGGTGGCGCTGACCCAGAAATAAATCCTGCCCTCGGTTTGGCACGCGACTGAAGACTGCCCGGGAATTTTCGTTCAAGAGGTGTGTCGCATCTCCCACGGGCCACTTTACGTGGTCCCATCGCGTCGCTCTAATAGCAAACCCGCGGCTCGGGCTGGCCCGCGCCGGTTTTCCGCATTACACAAGGAACAGTGACCGTGATCATTGGCATCGATCTGGGTACGACCAACAGTCTGGTCTCGGTATGGGACGGCGAGTCCGCCCGCCTGCTGCCCAACGCCCTTGGCAATTACCTGACGCCCAGCGTCGTCGGCCTCGACGACGAGGGCCAGCTGGTCGTGGGCGATATCGCCCGCGAGCGCCTGCAGACCCACCCGCAATTGACCACCGCACTGTTCAAGCGGCACATGGGCAGCGGCCGCGAAACCCGTCTCGGCCAGCGCGCCTATCGCCCGGAAGAACTGTCGGCGATGCTGCTGCGCAGCCTCAAGGCGGACGCCGAGCGGGCGCTTGGCGAGACGGTCAGCGAAGCAGTGATCAGCGTGCCGGCCTATTTCAGTGACGCCCAGCGCAAGGCCACGCGTATTGCCGGCGAGCTGGCGGGGCTGACCGTCGAAAAACTCATCAACGAACCCACCGCCGCCGCTCTGGCTTATGGGTTGCATCAGCGCGACGAAAGCACTTTCCTGGTCTTCGACCTTGGCGGCGGCACCTTCGACGTGTCGGTGCTGGAACTGTTCGAAGGGGTGATGGAAGTGCGCGCCAGTGCCGGCGACAACTTCCTCGGCGGCGAAGACTTCGACGACAGCCTGGTAGCGCACTTCGTCGCGCGGATCGGCGCGAAAGACCTGCCGGACGTCAATCGCCCTGAACTGGCCCAGCGTTTGCGCCGTGAAGCGCAGCGCGTCCGCCATGCCCTTGGCCACGCCAGCGAAGCGCGCTTCAACCTCAGTGACGACGGTCGCGAATGGCACCTCGACCTGACCCAGGACGACCTCGCGACGGTGGTTCGCCCCTTGCTCGACCGCCTGCGCGCGCCCATCGAACGAGCGCTGCGGGACGCACGGATCAAAGCGGCGGAACTGGACGAGGTGCTGCTGGTGGGCGGCACCACGCGCATGCCGCTGGTGCGCAAGCTGGTGGCGTCGCTGTTCGGGCGCATTCCTTCCATGCAGTTGAACCCGGACGAAGTGGTGGCCCAAGGCGCGGCGATCCAGGCGGCGCTCAAGGCCCGCGATGCTTCGCTGGAAGAAGTGGTGCTGACCGATGTCTGCCCCTACACCCTCGGGATCGAGACGTCGGTGCAGGTGGCGCAGGGTTATCAGAGCGGGCATTACCTGCCGATCATCGAGCGCAACAGCGTGGTGCCGGTGAGTCGTTCGCGGGTGGTGTCCACCTTGAGCGATGGTCAGGAGCATGTGCGCGTGCGCATCTACCAGGGTGAAGGCCGGTTGGTGCAGAACAATATCTTCCTCGGCGAACTGGACATCCCCGTGCCCAAGCGCCGGGCCGGCGAAGTCGACCTCGACGTGCGTTTCACCTACGACAACAACGGCCTGCTGGAAGCCCAGGTGCACCTGCCGATCAATGGCGAGACGCGCACCCTGGTGATCGAGAACAACCCCGGCGTGCTGGACAAGGACGAAATCGCCCGGCGCCTCGCTGACTTGCAGCAATTGAAGGTGCACCCCCGCGACCAGCAGACCAACACCTTGCTGCTGGCGCGGCTGGAGCGCCTGTATCAGGAGCACCTCGGCCATCGCCGCGAGCACATCGCGCAACTGGCCCAGTACTTCCAGCAGGCGCTGGAAACCCAGGACGAGCAGCAGGTGCGCAAGGCCTACAGCAGCGTTGCCGAGCACCTGGCGCAGATCGAGCAGGAGGGCTGAGGGTTCATGAGTCATTGGCAATTGCTGGACCTGACCCCTGACGCGGACGAGCGTGCGGTAAAACGCGCCTACGCCCGGTTGCTCAAGATCCATCGTCCTGACGAAGACGCCGCAGCTTTTCAGCAACTGCGCGAAGCCTACGAAACCGCGTTGGCCGAGTTGCGCTGGAGGGCGCAGTGGGAAGAGGAGAACGAACAGGACGAGGCGCCGGAGCCGCTGCCGGTTCTGGCCGCAATCGATGAAGGCGGGGCGTTGTCAGTCGCCCCCGCACCCGCGCCGGTTCGGGCTGAGCCGGAGGAACCGGACTATGCCGCGTACGTTCGCGCCATTCCGGAGCCGGCTATCTCGATGGGGCAAATTCGTCAGTGGTTCGCCGAGGGCCACGAGCATCGGCTGCTGTCGGTATTGCCGCAGATCCTCGCCAGCGAATGGATGCTGTCGTTCGATCGCCGGCAATGGTTCGAGGAGCAACTGCTGGATTGCCTGGAGCATGAGGGGCATTGGTCCGCCGCGTTCTTCGATCAGTTGGCCGCGCGCATGGACTGGAGCGATGCCAAGGGTCATATCCCCTGCTCGGGGCCGCGCTGGCGCCACCTGATGGACTTGCGTGCGGCAGCGTTCGAGGTGGACGGCGTGCGGCGTGACGTGCAGGGCCCAGACCCGGACGCGGTGCTGTCGTTCCTGTTCGTGCGGCAAAGCGATCTCGACCGACGGCAACTGGCCGATGGCATGGACGCGGACCAGTGGGCGCATTGTCAGCAGGTGGCGGAAAGCTTCGAACAGCGCAATCCGACAACGCTGCAACGCCTGGGACTTGAACTGGTGGATGACTGGCGGGCGTGGCTGCCACGCACGGCGGTGCCGTTCTGTCTCTATTTGTGGTTGCTTGCCTGTGGATTCATGGCGCTGAAATTCCTGCCTCTGGCGCAAACCCGGCCTTCCGCTTACGTCCTCCGGGTGGTGTCGTCGGGGTTGCTGGCGGCGGCGGGCAGTGTGTGGGCTTATGTCATCTGGCGCAGGATCGCCATGTGGCTGACGCGGCTGGATATGCCCCTCAGTCGCGCGGTGTTGCCGGACAAGCTTTATCGCCGGGGCGCGGGCCTGTTGATCCTGCGTCATGTGGTGCCGTGTGCGGCGCTGTCGTGGCTGGCGGCGTGGCATCTGCGGGAACTGTCATCGACTTGGTGGCCGGTGCCGCTGGCGGTGTTTCCGTTGGCGCTGTACCTCGCTGATGCCACCTTGCGCGGCACTATTCCTGCGCCGTGGAGCCGGATGTACCAGGCCATGACCCGGCCGACGGATGAGGCGGGTTGGTAATGCGTTCCGTCGCTTTTGCTCTTCGTGCACGTTAGTTCAGACGCTGCAAATTGCGACGTCAGGAGGCCGAATGGAGGTGTCTGGAGGGGGCAGGTGCGCAGCACCCTCCGGCGAAGTGAGCTCACCGAAAAGTGTCCACCCTGTCTCCGCACACCCGTCCACCCTGTGTCCGGTCTCTACACCAAGACAAAATGGACCCGCCGTAGAGGCGGAAGGGGCCGGCAGCGCCGCCACATCGAATGGATAATCCCGCAACACAGACACCCCAGAGTCCCCGGAAGAACCAAAAAAAAGCCCTCGCAACCTGACAGTGCGAGGGCAAACGAGTGGAACCCCATTGACGTTGTTGCCTCAGCCCCGGTCGACCCGGTACACGCCGATCAGCACTTCACTGTCGCTGACGTCATCGATCGTGCCGACGTGGGTATAGCCTTTTACCCGGCGGAGTCCTGACGGACGGCACGGTGTGACTGTAGTAATGCATTCATGGTCGATTCCTCACGGGTCAGTTGGCTGCCGGGTTTAGCGGGTCGGGTCTGCACGGCTGTTTCAGCAGGCTGTCGCAGGCCGGTTGCGCCGCAGGCACCTGGATGCCCTTGAGTTCACCCAGCACCAGCGTCGAAGGGTGCTGCGCGTCATGCAGCAATTTCGGCTTGGCGGGCAGGGCGAAGGTGTCGAAGCCATAACCGCCGGTGCGCCCCGGTGCGTCGATCCACAGGCGCACCCGCGAGCCGGCGCGCAACGGATGGGAGAACGGCGGGATTTCCACCCGGCCCAGTACGGGCGTATCCGGCAGCATCGGTTCGACGGCATCCGGGGTGTCCAGGCGCCAGGGGCGCAGCGCGGTGGACTTGCCGTCATCCAGCTTGCGCGCCGACATCCGCAGCCATCCGCGCTGGATAAACACTTCCTGTCCGTCGGGCAGCAACTGGGTGAGGGTGACCTGCACGTCCAGGTCCGGCCCCATCGGCGTCGACAGCCAGAGGTTGGCGCTGCCGGGGCCATAGCTCAGCAGGTCGCGCGTCAGCGGCGCGCTGGTGTACGCCAGGCTGCCTTTTTCCCAGCCCGGTTTGAGCTGACCCCAGGCGTTGTCTTCCTCGTAAGTGTTCACGTCGGGGCCGGCCACCGGGTAGGCGTATTCGTCCGGCTCGCCCTCGGGTTTGCCGCCTTCGATCAGCTTGCCGCCGCTGGCCAGGGCGAAGCGCACCGGGGTGATGTCCAGCGGCAGGCGCTCGCGTTGCAGCGTCCAGCCGGGGGCGGCGGTTTCATTGAGGTCGTGCGGGGTGTCGCGTTGGGCGCTGGCGGTCTCCTGCCAGATTTCGACGTGCGGGGTTCGGTTGAAGCCGTTGTCCTGGCCTTTGACAAAGTGATCGAAGAAGGCCACCAGCTTGTCGCGGAAATGCCGGGACTCGTAGAGGTCGTGCGGGCCGTTGCTCTGCACGGTCCACAGTTGTTCCGGGCGCACGGTCTCGTGGTAGTAGCCCTCGCGGGCCATGACCGCCTCGTCCTGCCAGGCTTCGAACGACAGGATCGGCACCTGGGTCAGGTGGGTGCGATCGCGGAGGTTGCGCTGGTTGACCCACTCATCGCGCAGCGGATGGCGGATCAACTGGTAGGTCAGGGCGTGCTTGCCGATCTCCGCTTCGTTCTTCGCCAGTTGGCTCAGGCAGCGGCTGTCGTTTTCGCTGGTGGCGCTGGCCTTGACCGCAGCCCAGCGCTGGTCGAGGTACCAGTGCCAGCCGGTGACGAACTCCGGCGCCGGCACCCCGCCCGGTGCCCAACTGTCGCCGCGGGCATCGCCCAGCACCATGCCGGGGGCGATCGCCTTGAGGCTCGCAGGGCGCTCGGCGGCGGTCATCAGTTGCGACATGCCGGACCAGGACCAGCCAAACATGCCGACCTTGCCGTCGGACCACGTCTGTTTTGCGATGAACTCGATGGCGTCGCGGCCATCGGTGCCGTAGGCCGGACCGAGGAAATCGAAGGTGCCCTGGGAGCAGCCGGTGCCCCGCGCCTGCACGCCGACCACGGCATAGCCGAGGCTCACCAGTTGCTTGTCGAGATCGACCGAGAAGGTTTCATCGTCGGCCAGGTAGGCGCTGCCGCCGATGCTGCCGGAGTCGTAGCCGCTGTAGCGGACCAGCACCGGGAAACGGCCCTGGTTGGCCGGCAGCAGCGCCGAATAGCGCAGCTCGGTGCCGTCCGCCGTCTTGATATAGCCGGTTTCGCGTTTGGCCCAGAAGGGTTGCCATTGGCGAGCCGGGGCGGAGCTGACGTCCTGGCCGGGAATGTCCTGGGCGGCGTACGCGGTGCCGCCCAGCAGTGTTGCGGCCGCCAGGCTGGCGGCCATTGCAGTTGTGCGAAAAAGCATGATGAGCACCCTGGATCAGAAGCGTTTCGAGGCGGAAACCATCAGCGTCGCCGAGCAGATGTCGTCGATGCCCTGGGTGGATTCGCATTCGGCTTTCGAGAGGTCGGTATCGACGTAGGCGAGGCGCCAGGCGACGCCCAGCAGTTCCTTGCTCAGCCCCACCTCCCAGTCGCGATAGCCGCTGCGGGTGCTGCCGTCGTGGCTGACATAGACCGGGTCCTTGGCGTCGGAGTAGCCGAGGCGCAGGTCTAGCGCCGACTCCCAGGGCAGGTCGAGGGTGTAGCCGGCCCAGATCACGCCGCGGTCGTCGCCGTAGGGTTTGACGTCGCGGGTGTACTTCACGCCCAGCGTGGCGTTCAAGGCCGACAGTGTGCCGATCCACTCGCCGTAGTTGAAGGCGCTCTCGCGGGGATAGTCGTATTCGTAGTAAATGAGCGAGGCGCTCAGGGTGTCGTTGAAGGCATGCTCGATACCGACGTAATAGTCGTATTCGCGACGGGCATCGCTGTCGAAATCGATGTTGGATGTGAAGATGCCTGCCAGCAGGCCGCTCGAATGATGGAGGCTGACATCGAACTGCAAGGCCGGTTTGTTAAGGGTTTGCGAGATCCCGCCGGTGCGGTAGTCGCTCATCGCCGCGACCAGCACATCGAGGGTGAAATCCGGGTTCAGCTCCACGGCCTGTGCTGATATGGCCTGGCTCAGCAAGACCGCTGCGCCGAGGCGCACTGTGATCGCTTTCATCTGCTCCGCTCCGTTTATTATTCTTGACGGCAGATTGACGCTTTAATAGTTATTTGTATTACTGATTTTGTTGTGTGAGGCTTGTCGTGCGACGCGTCATTGTCGTCGACATCCTTAATTTATTGGCTTTATGCGGCGTGCCTCTATCCGTCTTGCGCATGAAACGGGTAGATGATTAATAAAATTAACAAATGACCGGGGTAAGAGCATGGCGATCAAGGTGCTGGAAGCTCACGAAGTGAGCGAGCATCGTGTGGCGTTGCCGGGCTGGCAGGAGCAGTACACGCAGATGTCGTCGGGCCATTTTCATGGCCGGCTGGTGCATGCGCAGACGGGCGCCGTCGAGCTGTACGAGGAGCACATGAACCTGCGCGTCGAACAGGAATTCCATGCCCCGCCTGATGCCCTGGTGTTCAGCTTCGACATGAGCGACGACGCGCTGTACCTGCTCGATGGCCAGACCCGCAATGCCTGGGTCACCCCGGAGAACTACCGTGAGGTGGCGGTGGTGTTGAAGCAGCCGGCGGCCTGGAAGCGCTCCGCCGCGGAGTTTCGCCAACTGGTGTTGCAACCGCTGCGCTCGACCGGCTGCCGCTCGTTCGCCGACTCGCTGAGTGGCGTGCTGGCGGGTGCGCTGGAAGGCCATGTGGACGTCGATGCGCCGGGCTTCGCCGAGCAGATTGCCGAGGGTTGCTTCCTGTTGCTGGACGAGGCGCTGGACGTCGGAGCGCGCCGGCGTTCGGAGAACCAGGCGCGGCGGGTGGTCGAGCGGGTCAAGGAAGTGGTCAACGACTGCCCGCAGGACAGCTTCGGCGTGCTCGACCTGGCGGAAGCGGCGGGGGTGTCGGTGCGGCATTTGCAGCAATCGTTCATGCGTTACGCGGACATGCCGCCGACGGTCTGGCTGCGCAATCGCCGCTTGAATGCGGTCAGGCGTGATTTGCTGGCGGCGGACCCTGGTCAGGTGACTGTGGCCGAAGTGGCGATGCGCTGGTCGTTCTGGCACCTGGGACGGTTTTCGCAGTCGTATCACGCGCTGTTCGGGGAGTATCCGAAGGCGACGTTGAAGCGGGGATAGGCAGATTTTGTGCTGCCCTTCATCGTTGGCAAGGCCAGCACCCACAGCGGGGGCTGGCCGGATACACCAACGAGGTCTGCCAAAGCCGACCTTCAGCCTGGCCTAAAAGTCATACCGCCCCGTAACCCCCACCGTCCTCGGCGTTCCCAGCACCCCCGTGTACCCGCCATTCGGCGAGTTCCACAGCGTGGTGTAGTAGGTCTTGTCCGCCGCATTCTTCACCCATAGCGACACATCCCACTGCCCATCCGCGAGATCGCCACGTACACCGGCCGAAAGGTTGACCAACGCATAGCTCGGCAATTGCGCATGGTCCGAGTCGTCCACCGTGCCCACGGCATGGGAGCGGAAGGCGTAGCTGGCGTTCACGTACGGTCGCAACGGGCCGGCCTCCCATTCATAGGTGCCGCTGGCGTTGAGGATCCATTTCGACGCGCCGACCACGGTGTGCCCGCTCAGGTCGCAGGACGCCGGCGCGCCGGGCTGCAAGGCGACTTCGGCCGGGCAGGGGGCGTTGTTGTAGTCGAGGTAGCGCACGTCGTTCAGCGAGCCGTTGAGGTTCAGGGTCAGGCCGCGCACCGGCAGCAGGGTCGATTCGAATTCGACGCCGCGGCTGCGCACGGCGCCGGCGTTGGTCAGGTAGCTGGTGAGGTTGGCGTCGTCGTAGGCGTTGGTCTGGTAGCCGTGGACTTCGGTCCAGAACAGGTTGGCGTTGAGCAGCAGACGCCGGTCGAGCAGGGTGGTCTTGATCCCCAGTTCGGCGTCGTTGGCCCGTTCGCTGCCGATCAGCAGGGAGTCGGCACCGGCCACCGGCGCGCTGGCGACGCTGAGGTTGACGCCGCCCGATTTCTCGCCGTGGGACAGCGAGGCATAGCCCATCACCTGATCGTTGAAGCGATAAGCCAGGCTGACCAGCGCCGACGGGCTGAAGCTGTAGACGCTGAGATCGCCCGAGTCATACGCGCCGAGGCGCGCCTGGCGGACGCTGGCCGCCGCACCGCTGACCGCCGCGCCGCCGCTTGGCGCGTAGCGACCGACCCGCGCTTGTTTCACCTCGTAAGTGCCGCGTACGCCGGCGGTGAGGTCCAGGCGCGGGGTCAGGTGCCAGGTGCCTTGGGCGAACAGGGCGAAGCTGTCGGTGTCGATGCGGCCTTTGCCCAGGCTGTAGACGTTGTTCAGCGCGCCCTGTGGCGTGCCGTTCCAGGTGTCGGCCAGCGGGCCGTAATCGGTGAAGACTTCGTTGCGCATTTCCTGGCGGAAGTAATAGGCGCCGAGCACGTAATCGAAGAGTTCGCCGGTCGGCGAGGCCAGGCGCAGTTCCTGGGAATATTGCTGGTCCCGCGCCGACTGGCCGACGTTGTACATCACCGGGACGTTGAGTTCGTCGTCGTTGCGCGGGGTGAAATCCCACCAGCGCCAGGCGCTGACGGAGGTCAGGGTGTAGTCGCCGGGCAGGCTCCAGTTGGCTTCCAGCGAGGTGCCGCCCTGGAACACTTTGACGTTCTGGTCGGCGTCGAGGTTGACGTGGCGCCCTTGGGCCAAGGTCGCGCCCACCGCGGCGGCGCGTTGCTCGTATCGGTTGACGCCGTTGATGGTCGGGCCGGTGCTGAACAGCGAGCGGGTGCCGGCGCTGGAGTCCTCTTCGTTGTAGTCGGCGATCCAGCGCAGGTTGAAGGATTCATTCGGTTCGAACAGCAGTTGCCCACGGAAGCCCTGGCGGGTTCCGCCGCCGAGGGTGTGGCCGTTGTAGTCGTTCTCGACGTAGCCGTTCTCCCGCGTGCGATAGGCGGAAAAACGTCCGGCCAACTGGTGGGTCAGCGGGCCGCCGATGCTGGCGTGGGTTTGCACGTAGCCGTCTTCGCCAAACGAGGTCGAGACGCTGCCCTCTGGCGTGAACGAGGGCCGGCGGGTGCTGATGTTGAGCACGCCGGCGGTGGTGTTCTTGCCGAACAGGGTGCCTTGCGGGCCGCGCAGCAGTTCGAGTTGCTCGATGTCCAGCAGGTCGAACACGGCCATGCCGGGGCGGCCGAGGTAGACGTTGTCGAGGTAGATCCCGGCGCTGCCTTCCAGGCCGTCGCTGGCCGGGTTGTTGCCCAGCCCGCGGATCGACAGGCTGGACTGGCGCGGGTTCATGAACGACACGTTGACGCTGGGCAGCGCCTGTTGCAGGTCCTGCACGCGGTACAGGCGCTGGTTTTCCAGGGTTTGCGCCGAGAGCACGGTCATGGCCGTGGGGACCGTCTGCACATCCTCCACACGGCGGCGGGCATTGACGGTGATGGTCTGCAAGGTCGCGTCATCGGCCTGCGGGCCCTCGACGGTTTCGGCGCTGTAACCCGGCGAGCAGGCCAGGGCCAGCAAACCGGGAAGAAAACGGGGCCAGACGCACGCGCGGCTGTTTCGTTGCAAAGGCATGGTCATCATGAACTCCTGTGATGAGTGAACCTCTCGCTGCGCGTGGTCTGCGTAAGCGTGATCGGAAGGGTTGGGGGTTATGGATCAGTCGCGCAGCCAGGGCAGTTCATGGGCCTGATAGCGGTGGGCGCGGAAGATCGCGTTGTTCTCGCCCGGCAGGTAGGCGCGCGAGGCGGCGTCCGGGTAGGCGGCGAAATGCGGGTTGATGTATTCCCAGACCACCTCACCCTCGCGGGTCACTTCGAACAGCCGGCCGAAGTTGGCCTCGGTGATCAGCGTGTTGCCGTTGTGCAGGCGCTGCGCGCCGCCCATGAACGGGGTGAAGAAGGCGTAGCCGGGGGTGTCGGCGTACTGCCATTCGATGCGCTGGGCGTGCGGGTCAACTTCGATCACCCGCGAGTGCGGCATGGACACGTTAGGCCGCGAGATGCCGTTGTCGAACACCAGGATGCGGCCGTCTTCCAGTTCGCTCGGGCAATGCTGCTGCGCCACCAGGTCGTGGCCGAGGCGCCACAGCACGCGGTCGCTGGCCTTGTCGACGGCGATCACCGAGGACACGCTGCGCAAACTGAGGATGACCTTGCCGTCGCGGCCCGGGGTCACCGAGTTGGTCATCGGCCAGTGGTAGCGCTCGAAGCAGTCGTGCAGCGGGTAGTCTTCCGGCGCCAGGTGTTCCCAGCTCCGCCATTCCCAGACCAGCGTGCCGCTGCGATCGACTTCCTTGACCACGTCGCCGTAGATCACCCCGCCTAGCGCCTCGCTGCCGGGAATCCCGCCGAGCACGCGACTGGCGATATCCAGTGGCAGCGGCTCGGCAGTGGTGTAGAGCAGGTTGCCGTTTTCCAGCCATTGGGCGTCGTGGTGGTGGGTCAGGTCGGTGTATTCCCAGACCACTTCACCCTCCGGCGTCACCTCGCTGAATGCACCGCCATGCCACACCGACCAGCCTGGAAACAGCTCCGGCGAGTCCGGGTGGTTGCCGTTGTAGCCGAGGTTGCCGTTGGCCAGGATCACCGCGTCGCGGCCGGGGCGTTGCGGCAGTTTCCAGCGGTGCACTTCCTCGCCGCGCAGGTTGATGAGGAACACGTTGCCGCCGGCGGTCTGCGGGGCGAACAGGGTGTAGCCACCGGCCGAGCGTTCGGCATCGACGGCGATCAGGCCGGTGGCGTGGCGACGCAGGGTGGTGCGGTCGAGTGCGGGCATGACTTTTCTCCAGATGAGCGGCGCCCTGCCGGCAACTGCGGCATGGCGCGAAGGTTTCAGATCAGGGGTGTTGTGGCAGCAGGCGGTTGTAGCGGTCGTCGAAGGCTTCGATGACCTTCAATGGACGGGGAATCAGCCGGGCCTCGGCGAAGCGGTCGGCCAGGCGTTGTTGCAGGCCGGCGACCCGTGCGTCCAGCGCGACGTACTGCAAGCGCTGTTGGCCGAGCATTTCCTGCAACAACGGCAGCGGCAGGCGGGTGACCTGGCTCAGCCGCTCGGCCCAGGCGTCGGGGTGGGCGGTGGCCCAGGCCTGGGCTCGGGCCAGGCGCTGGATAAAGTCGCCAAGCAGCTCGGCCTTGTGCGGATCGTTCAGCGCCGCGAGGCTGGCGACAGTGAAGTTCAGGCCGGTCTCGGGCCATTTCGCGCCGTCCACCAGTTTGCGTGCGCCGCGGGACGTGGCCTGGCCGACGAAGGGATACCAGACCGCCCAGGCATCGAGCTTGCCGCTGGCGAAGGCGTTCTGCGCATCGATGGGGCTGGCGTAGATCACATTCACATCCTTGATGCCCAGCCCGGCCTCGGCGAGGACGGCGAGCAGCAGGTAATGGCCGCTGGTGCCCTTGGCCACGGCGATACGCTTGCCCTTGAGGTCGGCGGGAGCGGTGATGGCCGAGTCGGCCTGGACCAGCAGCGCATTGTTGTTCTGCGCGCCTTCGGCGGCGGCCACCACGCGCACATCGAAACCACCGGCCTGGGCGAACACCGGCGGCGCGTTGCCGACCACGCCGACATCCACTGCAGCGGCGCTCAGCGCTTCCATCAGCGCGGTGCCGGTGCCGAAGGGGTGCCAGTCGAGGGTGTAACCGAGGCCCTGGTCTTCACCGGCGGCGCCCAGCAGCGCCTGGATCAGTCCGCTCTGGTCACCGACTTCCAGCTCCGGCGCGGCCTGGACGGGCAGGGCGCCGAGCAGCGAGGCGAGCAGCAGCCAGGGTGTCAGATGGCGACGAAGGCGCTTGGCAGGGAAGGACTTTCTGGGCATCGTCTTGGCTCTTGAATCGGAAAGTGTTGCCAGTATGTCCACGCCCGTCCAACGCCACCATGTCAAACACCCCTCGTTTTCTGCCATGTCGGCGCCGCGAACCGTTCTGGTGCTGGCGTTTCCCGGTGCGCTGCTGCTCAACGCCGCCGGCCCGCTGGAGGTGTTCGCCGCCGCGCCGCGCATTCTGGGCGGCGAGTTGAAACAGAGCCCGCCGTACCGGATCGTGCTGGCCTCGCCGTTGGGTGGCGAGATCGAGACGATTTCCGGGATTGCGGTGATGACCCGCTCCCTGGCGGACGTCGAGGCCGAGGCGGAGCTGGACACCCTGATCGTTATCGGTGGTCCGGGGGTGTCGGAGCTTGAGAGCGACCCTTACGTCAACGCCTGGCTGCAGCGCCACGCGCCGAGGGCGCGGCGCCTTTGCTCCATTGGCACGGGCGCGTTCGCCCTGGCCGGCGCCGGCTTGCTGGAGGAGCGGCGGGTGGTGACCCACTGGAGTTTTGCCGAAGAACTGCAACAGCGTTACCCGGCATTGAGCGTGGAGCGCGAGGCGCTGTACCTGCACGACGGCCACCTGTGGACCTGCGGTGGCGCCAGTGCGGGCATCGACCTTGGCCTGGCCCTGCTGGAACAGGACCTTGGCCCGCATGCGGCGCTGACCCTGGCGCGTTATTTCACCTTGTTCCTGCGCCGCTCGGCGGAACAGGCCCAACTCAGCGCGCCGCTCAAGGCACAGAGCGACGCCCTGCGCAGCGACCGTGACCAGCGTCTGGTGCGCTTGCATGCCTGGATCGCCGAGAACCTCGACAGCGATTTGCGCGTGGAGCGGCTGGCGGAAAAGTTCGGCATGAGCCCCCGGCATTTTGCCCGCGCCTACACCGCCGCCACCGGCGGCACCCCGGCGCAGACCGTTGAGACCTTGCGCCTGGAAGCCGCCTGCCGGTTGCTGGAAACCAGTCAGGAACCGATCAAGCGAATTGCCGAGACAGTGGGCTTTGGCAATGAAGAACGCATGCGCCGCAGTTTTCAGCGGCAATTGGGCGTGAGCCCGCTGGGGTATCGGTCACGTTCGCGGGTCGAGGGCGGGGGTGAGGAGAGTCCGGTGGCGGGGCAGACCGGATATCGGTATGAGGAGCGAGTGTCGATTGCGTTGGACCATCTGGCGCAGTAGGAGCGAGCTTGCTCGCGAAGGGCTGCGAAGCGGCCCCATAGGCCGTGACCCTTTTGGGGCGCTGTCCCCTTCGCGAGCGAGCTCGCTCCTACAGGCACCTAAACCGCCACCGTCTGCGCACTGAACACCGGCGAGTTCTGCCCCCCTGCGTTCTGCACCAGCATCGCTAACGGCTGCAAACCATGGCTGTCGGCCTTGCCGCTGCGCTGGCTGAGGGTCAGGGCGCCGTAGGTGCAGGCGAGGGTGGCGGTGGTGGTTTTGTCGTTGAAGGTCAGGTAGACGTTCAGGCCATCGGTGGACCAGGAAAACCCCTGGCTGGCAATGATCCGGCTCGACAGCGAGTCGCTGCGGTTCAACTCCCAGGTGCCGATATTGCGGACGCGGTTGAAGCTCAGCACGTTGTTGATCTTCGGTCCGCCGCTGCCGCCGCTGACCTGGCTGGTGGAGACGAAGGTCTGCACGTAGCCCGGCACGCTGTAGACCTGCTGCGAGGCGGACGCCTGCAGGTTCTGGTGGCCCGTGACCAGCAAGTTGACGGTGCCGGCGCTGTCGAGGGTGATGCCCAGCGGCGACACCCCGACCGTGTTGTTGACCGCTTGCGATACGGCGTCGGTCACCGTCCATTTGCACTTCACCGGCACATTCGGGTTGGCGCCCTCGAACGCGGCGACCTGGGGATCCACGGTAAAGCCGCTGATCACCGGCGCATTGGCGATCACGGTGATGGTCTGTTGCTGGCTGGCGACCTTGGCACCCTTGCTGTCATAGCCATCCAGCGTGTAGGTCACGGTGTCGTCCGGCTGCGGATCCGGTGAGTAGGCGCTGGCGCTGGCGGGCACGGCGACTGAATAAGGCGTGCCGTTTTTCGCCCAGCTCAGGGTCTGGCGGGTGAGGGCGAAGGTTTCCCAGACCAGTTGCACCGGCGTGCCTTGCTTGATGACGCTCGGCGACAGGCTGATCAGCCGCAAGATGCCCGGCTGCGGTTTGACCTTGACCAGCGCCAGGGTCTTGTAGCCGTCCTGGTAGCCGGGGATGTTGCTCCATTGCAGGTACGCCAGGGTGGTGCCGACGTCCAGTTGGGTAATGATGTTGCCCAGGATGAATTCGAAGCTGGCGGCGTCGCCGGTGCCGAGGATCTGCTTGTTCTTCAACTGGTCCGGGGTCAGGGTCCAGCTCGGCGTGCCCTGGGTGTTGGCGCTGATCGACCAGAGGTTGCCGTAGTCCTGGACCGTCCCGCGGGTGAAGGCGATGGCCTTTTCCGCCGAGGTCAGGGCGCCGGCGCCGCCTTTGCTGGCGTAGGCGAAAGACAGGGTGAAGCTTGGGGTCTTGCTGCCCCAGCTCACGTCTGCGGGGACGATCGGCGTGTTCGGTGACGGGTTGCTCAGGCGGAATACCAGGGAGCTGGCCATCGGCGCGTTGATATTTTCGGTGATGTAGACGCTGTTGCCGCCCGTCACCGCGAAGTCGATGTTCAGCGGCAGCAGCTTGCCCGGGTCGTTCTGCGCCAACACTGGCAACTGCACCGCGTCGCCGTCGGCGAGGTAGGCGTCGATGCCCAGTTGGCGCGCGCCGGGCAGCCCGCTGACGCTGAGCCCCGCGAGGCTCACCGCAATGCTTGCGCCGGCCTTGAAGGTCATGCCGGCTTCAAGCGCCAGGCACCACACCGGCCCTTGCGCGGTGTTCTGGAACTGCACGCGCCAACTGGCGCAGGTCACTTGCACCGAGGCCGGGTCGGCGACCAGGTTGGCGAGAAACAGATAGAGCAGGGCGGTGTTGCCGTTGGCGTCGTCTTCGGGGACCGGCAGGCTGCCGGCCAGCGCCATGTCGGCGCCGCTGGTGTTGCTCACGGTGAGCGTCAGCGTCTGGGTCTGACCGAGGTAGACGACCGGTTTGCCATCCGAGTTGGCGATGCTGAAAGCGAGTCCTGACATGGGTTGTTGCTCCCTTAACCGTTAGTGCGCACCAGCCGCAGCCAGCCTTCTTCGATGCGTTGAGGCGACACCAGGGTGGCGGTCGGAACCGCCGCGCCGGGCACGTCGCTGGTCCAGCCGGTACCGGTGCTCTGGCGCGTGACCCACTGCCATGAGTAGCCGTTTTCTTCCGGCGTCGGTACCGGCATCACCACCCCCGCGCCGACCATCGGCGTGGTCAGGAAGGTCACGGCGATGCGGTCCAGCGCCGGTTGCCATTGCGCCCGCGGAATCGAAATGGTTTTCACCGGGAGGATGCCGGAGGTGGCGTTGACCGAGCCGTGCGGGTCGATCAGCAAGGTCAGCGTCAGGCCATTGCCAGGACTGGAGGCGGCCACCGGCGTGACCGCGGTCTTGTCGATGTCCACCGGCACCACGCCGTTGCCGCCGAGCGCGGCGGGCGAATAGAAGGTGGTCCACTGACTCTCGCTGCCGTCTTCGATGAAGTAACCGACCATGCCGTCGTCATACAGGCCGAAGTCGCCCAGGCGCACCGGGAAGTTGATGTTGCCGATACCGGCGCTCGGCCGTGGCTGACCCGGTTTCAGGGCGACACTGGCGGCGAAGGCATCCCAACTGCCGTCGGCGGCCGGCTGGCCTTGCAGCTCCAGGCGTAGCGAGGCGCGGACCACCGCCAGCGGACGGCCGATCAGCACGCTCAGGCTCGGGTCGGCAGTGGGCGCCGACGGGCCGCTGGCACCACTGGCGTTATCGAGCGTGGCGAGCAGCGCGTTGAGGAACGACACGCCTTTCGGCTGGTCGTAGAGTGCCCGGACGAAGTTGGCCAGGTACGGGTTGATCGAGGCCATCACCTGAGTGAACGGCAAGGTCCAGTTGTCGCTGCCCGGCGCACCTTGCCAGCGCGGGCCGAGGGTGTTGAGCGAGCCGATCGGTGCACCGTTGGCGTCATAGATCGCCAGCGCGTCGTCGAGATGGTTGAACAGCACCCACCCGGAGATCGGCGCGTGGCCCTGGTCGCCGCATTCGGCCTGGCCGTCGAGGGCGCTCAGCCAGCGGAATTGCAGGCGTGCCGGCTGGGTAAGACGGGGCGGCAGAACGATCTTGCCGTTGTCGGCAACGCCGCCGTTGGCCAAGCGCTGCTTGAGTCGCTCGGCGATGATCGGCGTCGGCGCAGGCAGGTCCACCGCCTGGCCGTAGGCATCCACCAGGCGCAGTTTGCTGATGCGCAGCTCACCGGTGCGCAGCGGGTTGAAGCCGTTGTTGGGTGCTGGCGAGGCGACGTTGGCCTCGGCGACCTGCGGTGCCACTTGCTTGTTGGTGAAGTTGCGCACGATCAGCGAGGTGCTGAGGGCGTCCATCACCGGCAGTTGCAGGCTCTGGCTGCACATCAGCAAGCCCTGGTTGAAGCCGTTGAGGCTTTGCGCCATGGCTTGCAGGTCGAGTTGCCCGAGGATGCTTTCCAGCACCGGCGCATTGGGGTCGTCCGGGTAGTTGGCGAGCCAGGTCTTGAGCTGCGATTGCAGGTTGATCTCGGTGCGTCCGGCCAGGGTCACGGTACCGGAGTAACTCTGTAGCGCCGATGACGGTTGCAGGCCGGGATTGGCGTTGAAGTCCAGTCCGTCCGGGTCGAGGGTGAAGGACCCGGTGACCGCATCGGCGCTGTAGTCGCCGCCGCCGTCCGAGAGGCCGACATGCTGGTACGGCGAGAACTGCACTTCCCAGTTGAGGAAGGTCGGCAGCCACGGTTGCTGCCAGGTCTTCAGGCCCACCGGAGACGGCGCCGTGCCTTGCAGGATGACGTTAGCGTCGTCGGCGTTGCTGGCGCCGCGCAAGGCGTGCTGGGCGTCGCTGATCTGCCCTTCCAGTGCACGAGCGGTCAGCGCGTTGGCCGGTTGCTGGCCGCTTGCGCTGACCAGTTGCCGCGCCAGGGCCGGCGCATGCAGCGGGTCGAGGGTCAGGGTCTCGGCCAGCAGCGCGTCCAGTTCAGGCGGGTAGCTGGCGCCGCTCGGCGCTGCTGCCAGGCTGACCTGCGGGGTCACCGTGGCGCCACGCAGTTTCACGCTGTTGACCAACTGGCTGCCGACCCGGCACGCCAGCAGGCCTTCGGGGTGGAAACGGCCGTCGCCACCGTGACGGGCCGAGGCTTGGGTGGTCGGTCGGCCGGCCAGCAGGATCACCGGGTCCGCCGGCTGCCAGTAGCGTGGCGCCGACGACGGCTTGACCTCCCACCCCGTGCCGAGGCTGGTGCGCAGGGCGGCCAGCGCCGTGTTGATCTGTGTTTGCGTGGTGTCGATGCTGCCGGGGCTGGTCGGCGCGCCGCTGAGGGTCTTGATCGCGGCCAGGTCGTAGTTGCCGATAAAGGCGCGGGCCTGGTCGGCGCTGAGGTTGGTTGGATTGGCCAGGTTGAACTGCAACAGCATGAACTTCGCCCAGTCGACGAACAGTTGCTGGCGCAGCGCGTCGAGGTCGCCGTTCTGTCCGTCGAGGCTGCGTTGCAGGCGGTTGATCTGTTCCAGTTGCGCTGCGGCGGCGTCCGGCAACTGGCCGTTGTTACCCGCCGGGTTGGCGCCGGGTACGGTGATCTGGCGGGCCACCCATACGGTGCCGCCCGGCAGCGCCGAGAAGCCCGACTGATGCACGGCGTCATCGGCGGCGGCAGCACCGCCGACCTTGCCCAGTTCGGCGAGCATGCCTTGCTGGAACACGTTGAGCAGGGTTTCCAGGTCGGCCACACCGGGGTTGCGCGCCTGCAGCAGGGCCGCCACGGCCTCGGCGGTGTTGTCGGCAATGACCACGTCGATGCCGCTGGCGCTCGGCGGGGTCAGCCAGGCGCGCTCCGGGTCCCAGCTCAGGCCGCCGAGCTGGCCGCTGCACACGGTGCGGTCCGGTACATCAGCGGTGTTGCTCACGCTCCAGTTCAGGCGCTGGGCGATAAAGGCCTGACGGTCTTCGACGCTGGTCGCTTCCTTCGGGTACACCAGCGTGCCCAGCGGATCGTCGCTGCTGTCGGCGTACCAACCGACCACCGAGTACGACAGCGGGGTTTCCGCGGTGAAGCCCTGGGCCTGGGCATCGTCCAGCGGATCCCAGAACGAGAACACGTTGGGGCAGTGCGGATACGCCGCCGCATAGGACGGCGTGCCGTAGCCGACCGTGGTGTTGCTGCTGGCGTAGGTCGCGGCCTTGCGCCCGGCCCAGTCCGCCTGGCGATAGACCCGCCCCTGGTACATGAACGGCTTGCCCGGGCTGCTCGGGTCCGGGGTGATCGGCACTGCTCGCGAGGCGATGTTTTGCGGCAGGCTGGCGTCGCGCTGGGTTTGCAACTGATCGCTCTCGATCACCCAGGCATTCTGCTGGGTGCTGCCGTCGGCACCCGCGATACGGGTCACCATCCACAGGTTGGGCGCCTGAAGAAACTCGACCTTGCCCGAGCCGTCGGTGCCGCCACGGTTGATGCTGTCGGGCAAGGCCCAGTGCAGGTGAATGCCGGGCTGCATGGCCTCGGTGCCATTGACCGAGTCGAACGGTCGGGGCAGCAGAGGCTCGGCCAGGTAAGGGCCGGCGTCGCCGGACCAGGGCATCAGCGAGAAGTCGCTGGCCACCGCGGCGAAGGTGTTTACCGTCGCTGCATCGGGCACGCCGATGACCAGCGCGGTCACGTCGATGGGAACGATCAGGCCGCTGCCGCTCATGCCGATGCCTCCTGGGTGGTATTTTTGAAGCGGACCGTCTGGACGCCCTCGACCAGTTCGAGGGCGAACTCCGCAGGCGTGAAGGGGCGTTGTTGCTGGGTGCCAGGCACCAGGTTGGCTTTGTTGGCGACCAGTGCGGTTTCCAGTGCCTTGGCTAGGTCGGCGACTTTCAGTACGCGCTTGCCACCACCGGCGCTGCGGTAGGTCACCGCCACGCTGGCCTTGTCCACCTGATCGCCGGGCCGGGTGTTGGCCGGCGCGCCGGACGGCACGGTGACGTAGCGCAGCGACTTGCTGGTCTGGCCGATATCGACGCCGAAGTGCATCGCCTCGGACGGTTCGCCGATGTCCACATAGCTGATCTGGCCGGTGGTCATGTACAGCAGCACCGTCGGCGAGAGCACGTCCTGGCGCAGCACGCCGGTCAGGCGCTTGCCGTTGGCGTCATAGGCGCGGACTTCGATGCCGGGCCAGCCGGCGACCACGTTCGAGCGCAGGACAAAGCCGCTCACCGTGCCGGCAGGTGCGACAGCTGCGTACAGCCGCGCCACCAGCCGCGCGTCGAGGGCGGCGTCGCGGGTGCTGGAGCGGCCGATGCTGGTGGCGCCTTCGAACAGCGCGTTGATCCAGTTGGGGTCGAGCACGAAGAAGCGGATCGATTCGGCCGGCAGCATGGCTTCATCCGGCACCAGATAGCCGAACGGCACGCCCTTGAGCACCGCGAGTTTGCTCAGCCACTCGGTAATCGCGCCGGGCACCGGGGCGCTGTCGGGCGGGGCGGCCAGCAGGTTGGCGCGGCGGGTCACCGATTGCACCGAGAACAGCTGGCTGTTGCGTTGGGCGAGCAGGGTCATTGGTCTTGCTCCGCGGAAGGGCTGGAAGAACGGGCGCACTGCGCGCTGAGGGATTCGGCGATCAGGCCGATGGCCAGACCGCGCAGTCCGCTGCGGCCGACAGGCGCTGCTGCCGCGCCGCTGCGCAGTGCCGAATCGGGCTGCACCGAGGCGTGCAGGCGCAGGGTCAGGGCCAGGGTTTCGCTGTGCTGGGCCTCGGCCCGGGCTTCATTGCGTTTCCACCCATAGAGCGTGCTGGCGTAGAGGTTGTTTTGCAGACCGAGGCCGCGGCCGATCTGCCAGGCGGCGGCGTAGGTGACGTCCATCAGGCCGGTGGCCGGATCAAAGCTCACCGCCTGGTCGGCGACCACCAGCGGTGTGGCCGCCGGCGGCGGCACGATCACCGGCACTGAGGCGAACGGCAGCAGCGGGCCGCGCAGCCACGACACGGTGTCGTCGCCGAGACGGGTGTGGTGGTTCAGCGCCGTGTAGCCCATGGCGAAGGCGTTGGCCACGGTCTGTTGCACGGGGCTGGTGCTGCTGGCCGGGGCCGGACGCCGCAGCGGCGCGCAGTCCACCGCTTCGAGGTAGCCGCTGAAGGTTTCCTGCGGGTCCAGCGAGGTGAACTTCCAGTTGGCCAGCGACACCAGGCGCAGGGTCTGCGCGGTGCCGCCGCTGGCCAGGGTCAGCGGCGCAGCGGTTTCGCCATCGCCGGTCGGCAGGAAGCGCGCCAGGCCTTCCAGCGATACCAGATGGACCACGCACTGGCGGTTTGGCGCCGGCAGGCGGTTGCCCACCACCACCGAGAACGAACCTTCCTGCTCGGCCTCATCTTCGGCCTGCTTGCTGGTCAGCGATACGCTGCGGGCATGGGCCAGCCAGTCCAGTTCGTCGAGGGTCGGCGCAATGGCGGCGAACAGATCCGCCGGCACATCGATGACCTGGCACAGGTCCCACCAGTTTTCCCCGGTGGACAGGGTGAAGGCCGGCGCCTTGCCGTCGGCGCCGCTGAGCAGCGCGTAGCCGTCGGGGTAGCTGGCGGTGGTGGCCGGCAGGGTGCTGGTGGCCGGCGTGCCCTTGCTCGCGGCGTCTTCGGCGCTGCGGTAAAACGGCTGGCGTTGCAGGTCGCCGGCCTGCACCGATTGCAGGGTCGGCGCCTCGTCGGTTTCGAACAGCAGCAGGGCCAGCCACGAGGCGTTGTCGGCTTCAAGCTCGGGCGAACGCTCCCACGGCAGGGTCCGCCGGGCGAAGATCACATGGGGCAGCACATTCTGGTACTCGCCCTGGTTGTCCGCAGGCGGAAACCGCGACACCAGCTCATCGGGGTTGAGGCTGAAACGCTCGCCACGCACGGCGAAGCGCCGGCTGTTGACGAAGGCTTCATCGAACGCCGCCTTGGCACTGGCCTTGGGGTCGGTGTTTTGCAGGTGCTGGGTGACGGTGATGCTGTAGTCGCCGGCCATCAGGGGCGGCAGCCAATGCGCGACGAACTGGACGGTGCCGTCGCTCAGGGGCGTGGTCGTGGCGCTGGTCATGGGCGGGCTGCTCCGGAACTGGACGAGGAAGGTTGGGCGCCGAGCACCGACAGCACCGGTGCGTGGAGCAAGGTGTTGGCGGCGTTGGCGGCCAGCGCGCTGACATCGACGCTGGTCGCGGTGGTCAGGCCATCGACGGCCAGTTGCGCGAGAATCGCCGAGCGCGCGGCGCTGACGGTCGGGTCGACCAGGGCCTTGGTGAACACCGGCAGGGTGTCGGTTTGCGGGTAGCCGGTGGCGGCGGGCACGCTGGGCACGGGCCAGACCACGCTGCGCTGGTCTTCGATTTCTTCGCGCAGCACACCGAGGTCGATGGGCAGCGGCGTCACGTCGGGGTTGTCGGTCTTGGCGGCGATGCGCAGGCCGGTCATGGCGTTGGGCACGCTGCGCGCCGCGGTGTCGTTGAGGTTGGCCAGGCTCGGGTCCAGCGCGGCGGTGGTCGACCAGGTCGCCGAGGGCAGGTTTTCCAGCACCGCGCTGACGTCCACGCGGATGTCTTCGGCGCTCATTTCGCCGCCGAGCTTGCTGATCACCACGGTGTGGCTGGAGGCGAAGTTGGCATTGTTCACGCCGACCGGGCCAACGCCGAAATCGGTGTTGCTCGCGGCGATGCTCTGCGCCGCGCCGGAGCCGGTGTAGCTGGCCTGCTTGCTCGGCACTGCGGACCAGGTGGTCAGCTCGAAGCGCTCGGGGTCGAGCACCCAGTCCATGCCGCCGACGCCCTTGAGGTCTTGCAACATGCCGTTGGCCACGCGCACCAGGCACACCGCATCGGTCTGCTTGACCGGCGTGCTGTCGTTCAGGCTCTGCGGCAGGTCGGCCAGCAGCAGGCGGTGCGGCGCGCTTTTCGGCGGGGCAGTGCCGCCACCGGGCAGGAACGAACTCTTGAAATCGCTCCAGTCGATCGGCTTGACCTGGCTGTTGGCGCTGTCGCCGAAACTGATGGTGATGCTGATGACAAACAGGTCGGCGGTGGCGGTGCCGGCGAAATCCGGGCCCCACAGGTGAACCTGCACGCCGACGTTGACGCTGACGGTGAACGAGGTGATGCCCAGGTTGACCTTGTACGACGCGCCAAGGCTGATGCCAATGCTGGCGTCATAGTGAAACGGTTTCCAGCCCAGCAGGAAGTCCACCCAGGCCTTGAACCAGGCGCGCAGGTCGCCGCTCTGCCAGACCGCTTCGAGGCTGCCGCCGGCCATCACCGCCGACGGCACCAGGGCGAAGTACAGGCCGCCCTTGACGGTCAGTTCCGAGGTCACGTTCCAGTTGAAGCCCAGGCGCGGTACGTCGGGGTACCAGCTCGGTTTGCTGTACGCCGGGTGGTAGCCGCCCAGCGACACCACGAAGTCGCCGGCCTTGTAGCCGTTCGGGTCGTCCGGGTTGTCCTTGGTCCAGGCCGCTACGACAAAGCCGCCGGTCAGGTGGCAATCCTTGGACAGGATGTACGAGTTGGCGGTCAGTTGCGCGCCGAGGAACAGCGTGCCGCGATTGAAGTTGTAGTCGGCCTTGAGCACCAGTTCGGCATAGCCGATGGGCGAGGGAGTGGCCGGTGGCACCGACACCGTCGCCAGGCCCAGCAGGGCGATTTCGAATTCGTTGCCGAGCTTGCCGGTGGCCAGCAGGAAACCCTTGATCATCTGGAACGAGGCGACCCGCACGCCCAGCGCCAGGAAGTACTCGCCGTAGGACGGCGGCACGTAGTTGTGCATGACTTTCAGGGCTTGCGACGGGTCCTTGCCGGCGAACGGCGAGTCGCCGTTGACCGCGGCGATCAGCGGCATCTGGTTGAGTGTGTCGAGGCCCGGAATGATCAGGTCGCGGTTGAAGCCGAAGCCTGCGGCCAGTGCGTCCACCTGCAGGAACGGCGGGCCGCCGATCGGCGCGGAAAGCACCGCGTAGGCGAACAGCGACGGCGAGCCGTCGAGCGAGGCATAGGACGCCAGCGCCGACAACTGGAATTGCGGGAGCTTGAGCAGCAACTGGCCGTCGTACTCGATCAGTTCCTGGCCTTGGTCGTCTTGGGTCACCACCTTGAGCAGGCCACCGGCGATGGTCACCGAGGCATTGCTGTAGCCGATGAATACGCCATCGAGGCTGGCGCCGTCGGGGATCGGCGGCAGCACCGGGCGGAAGGCGATCGATGCGCCCATCAGCTCGATATTGATCCCGCCCATGGCGAAGCCGCCGTCGAGCATCAGCCACACGCGCTGGTCGCGGTAGGCCACGCCGACTCGGCTGAGGGAAATCGGGCCGAAGCTCTTCTGCACGTTGACCCACTTGCCCTGGGCCTTGGAGGTGCCGGCCGGGGTCGGCGCGTTGGCAGCGGTGTCCGCGTCCGCCAGCAGCGCCTGCTTGGGTTTGTCCGGTTGGGCGAATGCCAGTTGCAGCGGCTTGGCCGCCTTGCCGCCGAGCATCAGGTTGGCCGACAGCACCACCCGGCCCGTGGCGCTGAGGGCGGGCACCACCGGCAGGCCCTCGGGGATCACCGCATTGACCGCGGTGATCTCGTCGGCGCTGAACACGCCGGAGGCGATCACCAGGCTCATGCCGTTCAGGCCGATATTCTCGATGGCCGCCAGGTGACTGCCGACCACCGGCAACTGCGAAATATCGGCTTCGACCTGAATGTCGACCACGGCTGCGTACAGGCGCCCGGTGGTGGCCGCCGGCACGCAGACCAGGCTCACCGCCACGCTGTCGGTGCTGGCGGTGAGCACCAGTTGCGACTTGTTGAAATCGTAGGTGAAAGAAGCCTGTTTGAGGACCGGCAGCAGCTCCGCCGGCACCCCGGACAGGTCGATGGCGAAGGTCTGCGCCACATCGATCAGGGCCAGGCTCTTGCCTGCCGTGGGCACCAGTTCGGCGCGCAGCAGCTTGACCTTGCTGTCCTGGGTGAAGGTGACCTTGAAGGTCGCGGCGCCGATCACCACTTCGCCGGTGAAGTTGCCTTGCCAGGCGGCTTGCGGTTTCGACAACTGCAGATCGATGCTGAAATCCAGTTGCGCACCGGCAATGGTGAATTTGCCGGCACAGGCAAAGGTGAAGGTCGAGGTAGCGGTGTCGAGGCTCGCCGCGAGGTTCTTCAGGTCGAAATCGTTCAGCGCGGCCGGGCAGGTCACGTTGAATTTTGCCGCGACATCACTGATCACTTCGCCGATGTGAATGACCTGACCGTAAGCGGTACTGCCCGCGATCTGCCAGCCCTTGTCGTAGCCGGCCTGCACGGCGATATCGATCCCGCCCAGGGTCAGCTCGGCGCTCATCTTGCCGGTATTGGCACCGCCGCTCCTGGCAATTTCCAGGTTGACGCTGTTCAAGGCCAGCGGCCCGGCGCTGAACACGTCCTGCATGGCCAGCGAGAAACTGTAGCTGCCCTCGGTGGGCACGGTGTTGAAAGCCAGTGCGGTGATGGTGGTGGCGGGGAAGCCGCTGGCATCGCCGAGGTACTCGATGACCACATCGCGGACCTTCACCGGGGTTTTCGGCGACAGGCCGCCACCGAGTTGCAGCGGTGGCAGGCCGACCGACAGCAGCAGGTCGGCGGGCACCTTGTTGAAGGTGAACGGCAGGGTGGCGTTGACGCTGGCTGACAGCAGTTTTCGTTGTTGCCAGTCGAAGGCGATCTGCACGCTGTCCAGCACCAGGTTGGCCAGCGGCAGTTTCGCCACCGCGTCGTTCACCGCAGTGGCCGCGGCATCGCCGGCGATCAGGCCGGCGAGGGCGGCCAGCGCCGGTTGCTGGTCGCCTTTGGCACTGACGTCGATGGTGACGAGGCTGCTGCCGTTGAGGCTGACGCTGATCGTCCACGGCTGGCCGCCGATCAGCAGGGCGCCACCGACACTGGCGCTCAGGCGGGTGACGGCCTGATCCATTTCGGTCTTGGTCGCGCTGGCGACCGTCACCCAGACGCCGGTCAGGCTCGGCCCGCCCTGCACCAGCGACCAGTCGCCGCTGACCCCGGTGGTGACTGCGCACGCGGTGTCGTTGTCGCCGCCGTAGTTGGCCTGCACCTCGATCTGGCTGAACGGCATGTCGGTGAACAGCGGCAGATCGACCGGCAGCCAGCCGCCGAAGCGGTTGGCGAAGGCGAAGTTGCCCACTGTCAGCAGCGGCAGGTGGCTGTCCGGCGGGTTCAGTTGCAGGACCAGGGCGGCGTCATCGCTGAGGCTGCCGCTGAAGGCAATCACGGTCTTGCCGAGGGTCGCGCTGGCGGCGCTGCTCAGGCTGGCGCTGATCGCCTGGCCTTGGGCGCTTTGGGCGAAGGTCAGGGTCAACTGGCTGAGGCTGGCGTTGGCGCCCAGGCCATTGAGCGTCCATTCACCGCTGGGCGTGCCGCTGACGGTGAAGCTCGCTGGCCAGCTTGCGCCGGGGTCGCTGACGCTGGCGCTGGCGAGGGTCACATTGCAGGCACCGAACAGGTTGTCCAGCGCGCTGATGCCGGTGGTCCCGGCCGCCAGCGCGAGGCTGCCGGAGGCGTCGATCTTCTGTTTGAGCTGGCCCTGCAACTGGCTCAGGTCCTGCGTAACGGCATTCATGGCAGTCATTGCGTGTTGCCTCCAGGAAAGAGCGGTCCGCCTCAGGAAAGGTTGTCCTGTACGACCTGATGTGCGGTTGCCTTGTAGTAGCTGACGGTGAACAGCGGGTCGTCGCCGGTCAGGGCTTCGCGCAGGGCGGCGACGGCCTGCGAAGAATCGACCCCGGCCTCTTGGAGGGCGAAGTGCAAAGCCTGCTCCGTCGATTGAAGGCCGCCGTTACCGCTTACCGCCCCGGCGATGGCGCCGGTGACCGCACCGGCCGCGGTCTTGCCGCAGGCGCGGGTGATCGCGACCGCGACCAGTGCCGGGCTCGGGTTGGTGCCCGCGCGGGCGGCCAGTTTGTAGCAGTCGGCGAGGTTGCTGAGGGTGTCGCTCACGGCTACGCAGACGTTGTCCGCGCTGTTGATCGCCGTCTCGGCCAATGACATGGCCTGTTGCACGCTGCTGGCACTGTGCACCTGTTGCGCAGCCGTGGTGGCTTGACCCGCGAGGACCGCTACCCGGCCCGCGCCGTTGGCAAGGATGTCGCGGGCCTGTTTGGCCTGGTCGAGGCCCGATTGCACGGCACCGGTGTATGCGGGAAACGGCACCAGGTTGTTGATCACCTGGTAGGCCGCGGCAAGGCCGTCGATGCAGCCTGGCAGGGCCGTGAGCCCGGCGAGGGTGCCGGGAAGGGCAGCACTGGCGGTGGCGGAAAACTGCTCTGCGGTGTCGACGCACTGGTAGATGTCGGTCAGCGTGCCGGCGCGGCCGAGGATTCTTTTCTGCAGTTCGACACCGTCCAGCCAGTCGTTCAGGTCGGGGGGCATTGCTGTCATCTGCTGCAGGTATTCGCTCTTGACGCCGCCCGCCCTCTTGCTGCGCAGCACCCACAAGGCCGACGCGGTGTTGCTGGCCTCCGGGGTGTTGACCAGTGTCTGCACTACATCCACCAACGTGCCCTTGACCGCAGCTTCGGCAGCCGTCTGCGCCTGCACCAGGGTCAGGCTGATGCCCGTGGCCTTGGCGGCGATGTCGGCGACCGCGAGGACCGCGCGATAGGCGCGGCCGGGAAAGTTGCGGTTGCCAAAGGCCTGGGCCTCGCTGACATCCACGCGGACGTGGCCAGGATGGTTCCCGGTGGAAGGATCACCCGCCACGATACCGAGGGAGACGAACACGTTATCGGTGTTGTCGGCGCTGTCGAAACCGGTGAAGTAGGTTCGCCTAGGCCGACCGGGCGAAGCGGGTGGCACCGGCAGGGTGTAGGCGACGCCGCGCGGGTAGCCATTGAGCACGTTGACCGTTTCTTGCGCCGGGTGACCGTGCTGGTTACCCGTGCTGTTGGACACCATGACCGCCAGCGGACGCATGCGCTGCACGAATTGCGCCGAGGTGGCGGTATTGGCGCCATGGTGACTGGCCTTGACCACCAGCACGCGTCCGGCGGCGTTGTCATTGGGGTTGGCGAGGGCGGCGATCACGCTTTCCTGCGGATCTTCGATATCACCGCCGATGTAATAAGTGAACTCGCCGAAACGCAGGAGGAAGGCCAGGCTACAGGCGTTTTCCGCCTCGCTGACCCCTTGTGCGGCCAGGACCGGTGTGCCGTTGGGGCGCTGAACCCATTGATTGCAAGCGACGCAGGTCAAGGTCGGCGCGTTGGCGCCGGTGGCCTGGAGGATTTCCGCCTGGGGGCCGCTGATCAGCCACTTCGCCGGCTGGTTGATGGCCTGGGCCACTTGAACTGGCGTGTCACCTGCGGGAATCGCTGCAGAGCCTTTCTTATTGACCATGGACAAGAGAATGCCGGGCGCTTGATCGGCGGCCCTGACGGCACGGGTGACGCGATTGCGCCCAGTCCTGCTGTTGATCGCATTGAGGTAGCTCAGGTACAGGTTGCTCGGTCCGAGGGCCGGCCAGCCACGGTCATAGACCCGCGCGGTATCGTAGGTGGTGACGTTTTTCTTGAGCAGTGTCACCAGCCCGCCAAGGTGGTCGGCGTCATAGTGAGTGGCGACGAGCGCATTGACGCTGGCCAGCCCGGCCGTTGTGGTGATGTAGGTGTGGACATGGTCAGCAACGCCCGCGAGGCCGCCGTCGATCAGCACCGAACGCACTTGCTCGCCCACGGGATTGTTCGGGTTGCGGGCGACGATCAAGGTGGCGTCGCCGGCCTTGCGCACGTCGATATGATGGATCTCCAGGGACCAGGCCATGTCAGGCACTCACCCTGCTGTACACCGCGCCGGTGAGGGTATCGATCAGCGCATCGATGCTCGACAGTTGGTTCAGTTGCTCCACCGGCACCTTGACCTGCAGCTCGCGCATGGCGTCGGAGACGATGGTGATGATGTCCAGACTGCTGGCGCCCAGGTGATCGAAGCGCAACTGGGTGTCGATCGGCCCGAGGTCGAGAAAGGCCAGCGCGGCTTCGGTGTGTTTGATCACTACCTCGCGAACCTTGGCGTGGATGTCGTGCATTGCATCGCTCCTTGTCATGGCACCCAATCCAGGCCACCGGTGAGGTGCATGGCCTGACCGTTAACGAATCCGGCCCCGTCCGAGGCCAGGTAGAGCACCGCCTGCGCCACGTCGTGCGGCGTGCCGAGGCGACCGCTCGGGCATTGCCCGAGCCAGTGTTCGAAGGTTTTCGGCGGCGCGCTTTCGCGGCTCAGGTCGGTGTCCACCAGGCCCAGCACCAGCGCATTGGCGGTGATGCCGCGGCGACCGTATTCGCGGGCGAGGGTGGCGGCCATGGCGATCAATCCGGCCTTGGACACGTTGTAGGCGATCTGCCCGGTCATGCCGTGCGCGGCCACCGAGGACAGCAGCACGATGCGTCCGCGACGGCGGGCAATGAAGCCCGGCAGCAGGGCGCGGCACAGGCGGAAGTTACCGTCGAGGTTGACGTCCATCACCGCCCGCCAGTCGGCGTCGGGCAGGCTGACGGCGAGGCTTGGACGGTTGATCGCGGCGTTGCCCACCAGCACGTCGATGCCGCCGAGGGCGCTGTCGGCCTGGTCGCACACGGCATCGATGGCGGCGGCGTCGGCGAGGTCCAGGCGCAGCGCGACGCAGCGTTGCTCCGGCGCGGTCTGCGCGGCGTGGCGCTGCACGGCGGCCGCGGCGTCGGCGTCGTGGTTCCAGGTGAAAGCGACGTTGTGCCCGGCGGCCAGCACCTGCTCGACAATGCAGCGGCCGATGCCGCGGGTGCCGCCGGTGATGAAGAAATTCATGGCTGCGACTCCCAGCGGCCGAGCACCGCCACACAGTTGTTGCCGCCGAAACCGAATGAATTCTTCAGCAGGTAGCGCACCGGGTGCGCCACCGCGCCAGCGGCGCAGACGTCGAAGTCGAGTTCCGGGTCCGGGTCATCGAGGTTGATGGTCGGGTGCAGTTGCCCGGCGCGCATCTGCGCGATGGCCGCCACCAGTTCCACCAGCGGCGCCGACCAGCAGGTATGGCCGAGCATGGATTTCGGCGCGTTGACTTTCATCCGCGCCAGGTGACTGCCGAAGGCGCGGCGAATCGAACGGGCTTCGGTGATGTCGCCCAGCGGCGTCGAGGTGGCGTGGGCGCAGATGAAGTCGATGTCCTCGGGGCGCAGGCGCGCTTCGCGCAGGGCGGCCTGGATCGCCCGTACCTGGCCATCTTCCTGTGGGCTCGGCTGGCGGCTGGCATCGGAGCGTGCGGCCACCGCCAGTACTTCGGCCAGCGGCTCGGCACCGCGGGCGACGGCCAGGTCGGCCCGTTCCAGCACCATGCAGGCGCCGCCATGGCTGGGCACGAAGCCTTCGCGGCGGCGGTCGAACGGCCGGCTGGCCTGTTCCGGGCAGTCGTTGAACGCGCGTTGGCTGACCGCCTGCATCAGCGCCAGCGCGTGCAGTTCCAGCGGCGAGTAATCCAGCACCGGCGCCAGCACCACCACCCGTTCGACGCCGCCATGACGAATCTCGTTGAACGCCGCGCGCAGCGCCAGCGCGCCACTGGCGCAGGCTCCGCCGACGGTGTAGCCGGGGCCGCGGATGCCAATGACTTCGGAGGCCACGGCGGCATGATCGGTGTCCAGTCCGGCGAGGCCGAATTGCACGTCGATGTGGTCGGGCTCGTGTGCGAACTGGCGGAAATTATTGAAGTAGTAGTTCTGGCCGATGTTGTGCCCGCCGACCACGATGGCGGTTTCACCGTCATCGCCTGGCGGGTGTTCGAACAGGCCGGCGTCTTGCCAGGCGCGGCCGGCCATCAGCACCGACAGCGCGGTCGACCACGGCAGCCGGTTGCTGGCCCGGCGCAGGCGCAGGCGGGCGGCGTCCGGCAGGCTGTCGGCGAGCGCCGCGAGGCGTGGGCGCGGTTCGAAACCTTCCATGCTGCCGCCGACCTTGGTGGCGATCTCGCGATCGAAACCGTGCCAGCGGGTGATGCCGGAGCGGCCGGCGAGGAGGTTGTCCAGCAGGGTGCCCGGGTCTTCGCCCAGGGCGGTGAGTACCGACATGCCGGTCACCACGATACGCGGCAGCTCAGACACGGCAGCCCTCCATCACCACGACGCTGCGCACCGCGCCCTCGACGCTGATGCGTCCGCCGAAGACTGCCAGCATGCCGTTGTCGTCCAGCAGGCGGACTTCGATATCCATGATTTCGCCGGGGCGTACCTGGCCGAGAAACTGTGCGCCGAACACGCGGGTGGCGAGCACTTGCAGCGGTGTCGCCGGGCAACCGCTGGCCATGTGCAGCAAGCACTGGCCGGCCTGGGCGATGGCCTCGCCCTGCAGCGCGCCGGGGTAGATCGGGTTGCCGGGAAAATGGCCGGCGAGCACCGGGTCTTCAGGATCGACCCGGCGTTGCGCGAGCAAGGCCTGCTGGCGTGGGTCCCATGCCTGGACCCGGTCCAGCAGCAGAAAAGGCGAGCGGTGCGGGAGCATCTGCTCCAGCGGCGGAAAAACCACGACGGCGGATGACGCCGCCGTCGGTTGCAGCAATCCACCGCGCCGCAGCCGGGCCAGCGCGGCGGTGACATCCAGGGCAGCGCTGGTATCCGCCATATCAGGCGGTCCGCGCCTGGGACACGGCCACGGCATTGTCCAGCACCCATTGCAGCACGCCGTCGGCGTCTGGCTTGGGCACTGAAGCTACGGCGCAGGACGCGGCATTGCGGCAGGCGATGCCTTGGCCTTCATAGCCGGCGAACCACACGGCCTCGTAGGCGGCGATGGTTTGCAGTTGTTCGCCGCTGGCGCTGAGCAAGGCCTTGCTCAGCGGCTCCGTGAGGGCCTTGATCGCGGCGCGGTAGCCTGTCACCAACTGGATGAGATGCGTGTCGAGTTGGGCGCCGAGTTTGAGGGTGCGGGTTGCCTGCACAGCCTGCTCGTAGACCTCAAGCGTCTTGCCGACAAAGTAGTCGTTCTCCACCGCCGGGTTTTCCGTCGAGGCACGCTTGGCGAACGCCACCGCCAGCTCGCGGAACTCTTCGGCACTGAAGAATTCGTCCTGCAGGCCGAGGAACACCTTCACCGACAGCGGGATCGGCAGCGTCGCCAGCACCTCCAGCGGCAGTTCGGTGGCGTTGTGATCGGCGAACATCTGGCGAATGGTCGCTTCGGGGAAATCATCGCAACGGGCGAGCTGAATCACCCGGTCCACGGACATGGTGTAACTCATTGCGAGTTGCTCCTGGAAATGGTGTAGACGGCCGTGATGGTGTCCCCGGTTCCAGGGCTTGCCACGGAGTAGTTGTAAGCCGACGCGCCGCCGCCGTTGCCGATGACGTTGATCGCGTTGGTACCGTTCATGGTGAACGCCAGCACGAACTGGGTACCGTCGTCGGCCTGGTAGGTGATCCTGCCGTCGGGGGTCTGGCCGTTGGCGATGAACACCGATACCGGCGAGGTGTTCGCGGCTACCTGGGTTGCCGGCGTGGCGTTCCAGTTCGCGCCGTTGAGGCTGTACGCGGGCTGATAAACCAGCACCAGCCTGACGTCGGTTTTCAGGTTGCCGGTACAGGTACGGTTGGGGGTTGGACTGCTGCCGCCGCCACTACTCATAAGCGTTCTCCATGATGGCCTTGCTGTGTGGGTGGGTCAGGATGCCGCGGCCAGAAGCGTGCCGGACAGGATGCCTGCCGAGACACGGCTGACCGTGTTTGGCAAAGCGGATAGGGTCGTGGCTGCCGCTGGCCAGGCCACGGCATTGCGCGTGGCGCCAACCGGGCCGTTGCGGGTGGCGGCGGTGAGAAACACCGAGGCTTCGTCGCGCACGGCGCAGTTCAGGTCGAGGGCCGGAACCAGGCCGCTGCTGCCGACATTCTCCAGGCCCTGCCACTGCCGTGCGCTGGTGACCTTGACGTGCTTGAGCGTGGTGCCTTGGGCGGCGAACACATGGATGAACTGGCCTTGCACCGCAGCGCCGGCGGCGAGGCAGTCGATCGCCGAGCCGTTGCTCAGGCCCAGTTGCGAAGTGACTTCGCTCCACTTGGCGTCCCAGGTATTGGCGCCGTTGCGCACACTCAGCCAGATGCCCTTGCTGCCCGAGGCGAACACGAACAACTGACCGTTTGCCACCGCGCAGGCGACGCGGGTGCAGCCGGCGGGCAGGCCGGTCGAGCTGATGGCCGAGAACGCACTCCAGGCGGCGCCAGAAGGCTGGCTGGCGAGCCAGACCTGGCTGCCGGACAACGCCGTGACGACCACTACCGCCCCGGCGAGTGTGGCGGCGATATCGGTGGGCACGCCCATGTTGCCGCTGGCCAGCGGGATCGGTTGCAGGCTTTCCCAGTTGCCGACCACGGTGGCGGAGTTGTGACCGATCACGCCGTTGGCCAGGGTGAACACGTAGAGCCGGCTGGCCAGGCTGGTGGTCGCCAATGCCTGGATCGGCGCAGGCTGCACCGGCGCCGACACTGCTTTCACCGCCGACCAGGCGCCGAGCCCGTTCTGGCTGGCCAGCCAGGACAGTCCGGTGGTCTGGTGATAGGGCGCGAACGCGTTGAGCAGCTCGTTGTAGCAGACCAGGCAGAAGTCGGCGGCGGGGTCACGCATCAGGCAGTTCTGGCTTGGCCGGTAGATGCCCTGGGCGTAATTGCCGCCGCCCTCGAAGGCGCCGACCATCCACGGTTGCCAGCCGCTGGCCGACGGGTTGGAGGGCAGGGCGGTGTAGCCGGGGGTGAGGTACTGCGCCCACTTCAGCGTGGCGGCGGCGATGTTGGTGGTGAGGTTGGGGCTGCTGGGCTCGATGTCCGGGTATGTGCCGGGCTGGGCGGCGTACTCGACGCCGAGCCCGGCCGCCAGTTGGGCGATGGCCCGGGCCAGCAGCGCGACGTTGCCGCTGTCCAGGGTCAGGGTGCACTGGTTGCCGCCGAAACTGCCGCCGGCCACGCCGGTGTTGGCGATGACCACCGCCAGGTGCCAGGTGATCCCGGCAGCGTTCAGCGCGGCGTTCACCAGACGTGGGGACGCCGATATGCAACTGCTGGAATTGCCGTCGGCACAGGACACCGTGCCCAAGGCGTTGTTCACCGTGACCGGCGTACCGCAACCGGTGCCCGAGCCAATGCCCGACGCCGCCGAGACGGTATCGATCATGTAGACGTTGATTGCGTCGCTCAGGCGCCAGGAGATCGGGATGATGTCGCTGAGGCCAGCGAGCAACGTGGCCACTGCCTGGTGGAAGCCGGCGAGCTGCAAGGAGGTAAAGCCATCGCCGGTGATCGCGATGATGAAGCGTTTGCCATCGTCACCGTTGTCGACGATTTTCGTGCACGACGAATCCATTCGAATCACCCTCATCCATAAGGTCGAAAATTCTTACTGGCAAACGCGAATTGTTTTACTTCGGTGGCGGCATCCTGCTATCGCGTTTGAGCGCCCGTCAAGGCTGTTCAGAAAAATTTCATGGATACAAGATGGCCGTTTCACTGCTTTTTTTGGCTAAAAAGCCGGTGGTAGAGCGCTGGCGTGCGGATTGACGGGCTAGCACATCTGGCGTGCTTATCGCTGACCCGGATCAAAGCTTTGTGTGCATAGCAGGGCGTTTGGCGGTGAATGTTCAGTTGTCGGTGGTGGTTGGGGAGATTGAGTCGAGGCCGCCCGGTGCATGCCGACGGTTTTTCTGCGCTCTGGAGATCGAGCGCTCTGAAGCGCCACCGGCAGACGCCATACAGCCAACGCCCCAAGCTGCGGTCCTTGCACCCGCTGCCCCGGGGCTTCTAGCATGGCCGCTTTTCGCAAAGGAAACGCCGCATGCTGGCTTCGCTGTTCGCCGTTCTGGCGCCGGTCTTTATCGTGGCCGGTATCGGCTTCATCTGGGCGCGCAAGGGCCATGCCTATCCCACGGATTTCATCGCCAGCCTGGTGATGACCGTCGGCACGCCGTCGCTGGTGTTGTCCACCTTGCACCGGACCCGGCTCGACCCCGCCGCCTTCACCAGCATGGCCCTCGCCTGTGTGCTGTGCATGGTCGCCATGGCGGCGGTGGGCTATGCGGTCAGCCGTGCCTTTCGCCAGCACTGGCGGGTGCTGATGCCCGCGTTCATGTTTCCCAACACCGGCAACATGGGCTTGCCGGTGGCGCTGTACGCCTTCGGCGAGCAGGGCTTGGCCCTGGCGGTGGCGTTTTTCCTGACCCTGTCGAGCTTTCACTTCACCCTCGGTATCGCCCTGTCCGGTGGCGTCGCCTCGTTCCGCGCATTGCTGAAAAATCCGATCGTTATCAGCCTGGCGCTGGCATTGCCGGTGATCTTCTTCGATCTTGAACTGCCGCGCTGGCTGGGCAACACCGTCGACCTGCTGGGCGGCATGACCATCCCGCTGATGCTGCTGACCCTCGGCGTGTCGCTGGCCAGCATCCGTCCGCAGCACATCGGCAGCGGCATGCTGATCGGCGCCCTGCGCATCGTCATCGGTGCCGGGGTCGGCTGGGGCATCGGCGCGCTGCTCGACCTCGATCACCTGGCCCACGCCGTGCTGGTCATGCAGTCGGCGATGCCGGTGGCGGTGTTCAACTACCTGCTGGCGGTGCGCGCCAACCGCGCGCCGGAGCAAGTGGCGAATGTGGTGATGTGCTCGACGGTGCTGTCGTTCGTGTGGCTGCCGGTGGTGTTGGCGGGGTGGATGTAGGGCCCGCGCGGGCCCTCAATCACTCACTGACTTTTGCGCCCACCGCCATGACTGCGCTGGCCGCCGGTGCGCCCGGCCTCGGCGGCGCGCTCGCGGTCATTGGCGAAATTCCCCGGGTTGCTGTGGCCTTGCTTGCCGTGGTTATCGGCCATGATCTTGCACCTCATGTCGTCACACAGGACCTTCTGTGTACAGGTACGACGCGGGTGACGGCGCTGTGGCTCAAGCCGATCAGCGCCGCGCCGACCGGCTGCGTTAAACATTTCCAGGCCAATCACTTGCGGGCCAATACCCGGCCTCCCGGCGTTGAGTCCGCCACCTGACCGCCTGGCAAAATCGACTGAACGTCTGCGTCCGCGAGGCGACCTAACCCTGTACCCACACACAGGAGTCACGCCATGCACGACAAACCGAGCGACGACCAAGGCCCGCATTCTTCGGAACATTCCAGCGGCAACGACGACCCGGGCTTCGACCCGGATTCCCCGGACCTCGACGATCCCCAGGTCGATCCAGCCGGCCCGGCCAAGGCGCCGCTTGGCGGGCCGGGCAACCAGAGCGGCAAGCACGACTGAACCGCCATGCGCGCGCTGGCAGCGCGACCTCACGACGCACGGCGGACTTTTACGGCGCTCGCCTCAGCCACCCGGACCCGGCAGGGTCGCCACGTGTGCTGAGGCGTTATCGCATGGCGCTGGTCAAGGCGTTGTCAGGTTCAGTATCCGCCACCGGGATCCAGGCATACCGCTGCCATCCGCGTCGGCTTTGAGCGTATTGGTGGTTGTTCTGTTCAAGTAAAGATATTCCTGATTGCCCAGGGTTCTGAACTGGGCTGCAATTTCCTCCCAGGCATAGCCTTCGTGACACATTCTAAGCACCACATCCCTGATCAGACCGTCATTGCCTTTGGCCAGGCAAAGCGTCTGATTGGCCTTCAGCCGGATCAAGACCTTGTTTCCCGCCTGTACTTGCACCCATTGCTGATTGGGGTTGTTCTTGTCGCATCCCCAGAGCCCTACCTTTGTCTCCCCGGATAGCCCGTGGGAGTCCACGCACATAGACGTATTGTCCAGGCTTTGAATCTGGAACGCTCGAGACTGCCCATTGTAAGAGGCCATCATGGAAGCCTGCTGTAGCCACACCCGGGCCATGTCGGCGGTTTTGGCGTTACCCAGGGGGGCACCGTTTATGGAGCGGTTCGGCGTCGAGTAATACGGCAGGTCGTTGCCGCAGAGGATGGTGCGGTAGGTGCCATCCGAGTGGCCAAACGCATAGCCGTCCTGACCTTCATTGCAATGGCTACCCGAGGCGTTATGGCCGACTTCATGGCGAAAAACCTTCACGTCGGTAACGTCATTGACGGTGTACCGACCGGGTTTTGATCCCCATCCAACGGCGGTGTCTTGCTCGGTGGGCATGAAAAAGCCAGCCACCAGACTGGACCGTGAGTAATTGGGAAAAATTGAAGCCAGCGATGAGAGGGTTTCGCCGGTCACTGGATGGTTGGTCGGGGTCAAGGCGATCTCTCCCACGACCAGCCTGACGCCCGTCACGCCGGAGTTCCTCAGGCCTAAATTCACGGTTTCTAACTGCGCCAGTGTATGGGCGGTCGTGTCACCCACGTAATCGGCGGCGGCGCGTGAATAACCCATCAGCACGGTTATCTGGGTCTCGCCGTTGCGGTTATCCAGCGGTTCTTTCTGGGCATCGGCCCTGACTTGCTCCTGCGGGTCGAGCAGCGTGTCGTCTTTCAGATAGTCCTGTTTCTTCTGCTCATCAAAGGTCTGTGTGCCGTCCGCGTGGCCGAGCACGATGCCGCTGCGGTTCGAAGTGTTGACCAAGGCAAGGAAGCTGCCGTCGTCGCGGTTCACGATCACGAGGAAACCGTCTGGCTCGTCTCCATCGCGAACGAGATTGGCGCTGCTGAGGTGATAGCCCGGCAGCGATGTCCGAGGTTCCAGTTTCGGTGCTTTGACGCCCGCGAGCAGTGGCGAGGTCTTGGCCTCGGCACGGTTTTCGAGCAGCGCCGGAACGTCCAGAAAGTGGCCGCGTTCACGCGGGGTAGAGACGGTAGCAACGGTTTCGGAAGCGGCTCCGGATTCCGCGCACGCCAGTGAGAACCCGAGCAACAACACGATGCCCGCGAAGCGAATTCGCAGTTTTGATCTGTTCACGATAGTGTCCTGTTCGATGAGTGAAACAACTCATGAAAGTTCAGGAATGCCTAACGCAAACTTAAGGAACCCCTTTCAAATATATAGATCCCGGTGTCTTGGCCCTCAAGTAAACCGGCAGTGTCTATATTGACTAATACCTTGTAATTACCGGCCTTCAGACTTCTGCCCCAACGCCCGCAACACCCACCCCATCTCCTCCATCACCGCAAAATGCCCCCCCTCGATCATGCGCAGGCTGAAGTCCCCACTGCTGACCCGCTCCCACGCCACCAGGGATTCATACCCCACCTGCGGATCATCGATGGCGCCAAACACCCGCACGGGAATGTCCAGCGGACGCGGATGCTGGTGCCGGTAGTCGAGGAGCAACGTCAGGTCCGCCTGCAGGATCGGCACGGCGATGTCCATCATCGCCCGGTTTTCCAGCACTTCGCGCGGGGTGCCGGAGAGGTCGCTGAGGTAGTCGCGCAGGGCCTGGTCATTGAGTTCCGGCAAGCCGGCGCACGCCGGCAGCCAGTCCGGGCTTTGCCGTGATGACACCAGCAACGCCACCGGCCGTCGCTCGCCTTCGGCCAGCAAGCGGCGCGCGGTTTCGTAGGCGAGCAGGGCGCCGAGGCTGTGGCCGAACAGCACCAGGGGTTTGTCTGGCAGCGCGCGGCATTGTTCGGCGAACTGCTCGGCCAACGCGTCCACCGAGCGGGCGAAGGGTTCGCGCAGGCGGCGGGCGCGGCCTGGCAGTTCCACCGCGTACAACTCGCACAGCCCGGCCGCCGGTTTCTTCCACGGGAAGAAGCTCTGCGCGCTGCCACCGGCGCAGTGAAAGCAGACCAGGCTGAGCGGCGCCGCGGCGTCGCTCAGCCACTGCACCAGCGCCGGTTCAGCCGGCTTCATTGAGCAGGTCCAGTTCCGCCGCGAGGTAGAGCTGGCGCATCTTGCCGCGCTGGATCTTGCCGCTGGTGGTCTTGTGGATGCTGGTGGGCTGGACGAAGACGATGCGGTTGAGGGTGATGCCGTGGTTGTCCACCACCGCGCTGCGCACCGCGGCCTTGAGCTGGCGCGGGTTGTCTTGCAGCCAGCGCTTGATCTCGCGGTTGAGTTCGATGGCGGCGACGATGGTCTGGCGCTGCTGTGCGTTGTCGTGGCTGAACACCGCGCAGCTTTGCGGGCGCACGTCCTTCAGGGCTTCGATCACGGTGTGCTCGATGTCTTCCGGGTGCAGGTTGCGCCCTTCGCAGATGATCAGGTCCTTGAGCCGGCCGCAGATGTACACCTGGCGGTCCTGTTCCTCGACGAAACCGAGGTCGCCGGTGCGCAGCCAGGTGTGTTCGCTGCCGTCGTCGAGCCGGGCGCGGAAACCCGCCTCGGTGGCCTCGGGGTTCTGCCAGTAGCCGCTGGCGATGGCCGGGCCGCGCAGCCAGATTTCACCGATGCGCCCCGCCTCGCGGCGCTGCCGCGTGGCGGGGTCGACCACTGCCACCCGCACTTCCCACGACGGCTCGCCACAGCCCACCAGAACCTGGGCCGCGACCGGGTCGGCCGGTGCGCTGAGGCGCTGTTCCAGGGCCAGGGTCAGCGGGTCGGCCAGCACCGAGCGCACTGGCTGGCCGTGGGGGCCGCCGCTGACGAACAGGGTGGCCTCGGCGAGTCCGTAGCAGGGCAGGAAGGCATTGGCGGAAAAGCCGTGGGCACTGTAGCACTCGGCGAAACGTTGCAGGCTGGCCGGGCGGACCACGTCGGCGCCGTTGAGGGCGTGGCTCCAGTTCGACAGGTCGAGGCCCTCCAGGCGCTGGGCGTCGTAGCGTTCCACGGCGAGGTTGTAGGCGAAGTTCGGGCCGCCGGCCAGCCGCGCCTTGTAGCGGGCGATCGCCTGCAGCCAGATCAGCGGCTGCCGGACGAAGGTCGAGGGCGCCATGATCACCGTGTGGTTGCCCAGCACGATGGGCAGCAACTGGCCGAGGATCAGCCCCATGTCGTGGTGGTGCGGCTGCCAGGTGACGAAGTCGCTGGTGTGATCCAGCGCCCAGGCGTCGCGCATCATGCGCAGGTTGGCGCTGATATTGGCGTGGCTGACCATCACCCCCTTGGGCGCCGAGGTGGAGCCGGAGGTGTACTGCAGGAAGGCGATGCGCTGCGGGTCGCGGTCATCCGGGCGCGACCACTGCACGTCGGCGTCGCAGGCGCCGGTCGGGCTGAGCATTGCCAGGTCCGCCGCGGCGCTGCCGGCGAACGCCTGGTGCAGCGCCGCGCGTTCGCTGTCGGCCACCAGCAGCAGGCGGCTGCCGCTGTCGTCGAGGATCTTCAGGCAGCGCTCGACCCGGCGCCGCGTCGGCAGGTTGACCGGCACGGCGATGCGCCCGGCCATCAGGCAGGCGAGGAAGCTGGCGATGAATTCCAGCCCCTGCGGAAAGAACAGCGCGATGCGTTCGCCCGGCTGGCTGTGCTCGCCCAACTGGCGGGCGATGGCGCTGGCGCGACCGAGCAGTTGTCGGTAGGTCAGGCGCTGCTGTTCCTCGCCGTTGTCGTCGAGCAGGGTGAACAGCACTTTGTCCGGGTGCAGGCGCGCGCGCAGCGCGAGGCTGTCGTGGATCGCCAGGCTGCCGGTGGCCGAGGCCAGTTCCTGGGGGCTCAGGCAGGTCTTGTCAAACATGCGCGGGTTCCTCGCGGTTGGCCTGGCTGACGATCTCGGCGATGGCCGCCGCCAGTTCGCTGATGCTCGGGTGTTCGAAGACCAGGGTCGGCCACAGGCGCACGCCGAAGTGTTCTTCAAGGCTGCCGATCAGGCGGGTGCCGACCAGTGAACCGACGCCCAGGGCGCCCAGCGGCGTGTGCAGGTCGATCTCGTCTTCCGGCAGGTCCGCTTCCTTGCAGATGAAGTCACTGATATGGGTTTGCAGGCGTTCGATCAGGCTCATGGGCGTGTCCTTGAAGGTGCGTCGTTGGCAACGGGGCACAGCAAGTCGAGCAACTGTGCCGCGGGTAAGGGAACCGCGAGGTCCGGGGCTTGCTGCCGGCGCCAGTGGTTGAACAGCCAGAGCGAGGCATCGCCGCGCAAGTGCGCCTCGCGCGCTGTGTTTTGCATGCGCGCGTGCAGGGCGCGCCGGCCCTCGCCACGGTCGCCGTCGTCGCTCAGGTAGAAGGCCTGGGCGATCTCGCGTTGTGCCTGGGAGGCGCGGTCGAGCACGTAGCCCTGGCTGCGGCTGTGCAGCTCGGGGTAGCGCCAGTCGCTCAGCCACTGGTGTGCCTGGCGATCCATCCGCGCCAATTGCTGCTGGCATGACGCCGACACGGCGGCCTCGGCGGCGAGCAGGAACACCGCGCCGGGGGCGATGAAATCCACCCCCAGTTCGAACATCGCCCGGGCGCTGCTGGCGCTGCCGATCAGGCCCGCAGCGCCGATCAAGGGGCGACGAATCTGGCGTTCGCGCCGGGCCAGGGCTTCCAGCAACAGCGGCAGGTGGTGGTCGGCGGCGATCAGCAAGGCGTCGGCGTGGGCGAGGCCGGCGTCGAGGTCGCGTTCGTGCTCCAGGCGCACCAGCCAGTGCACCGCCGGCCAGCGTTCGCGCAATTGCGCGGTCAACTGGTGGGCGGCGATTTCGATACAACCGATGCCCAGCCCGGCGACCTCGGCCAGCCGCGCCGTACCGCCGAGGCGGACGCCAAAGCGGCCGCGCAAACGCGGGTTGGCGTTGTAGCGCTCCAGGGTTTCACGCAGGCGCGCATCATCCAGATCATCGGCGTCCAGCAGGCCCATGGCGCCGTGGCGGGCGAGTTCGAGCAGCAGCGCTTCGCCGCCGAGGTCCGGGGGCAGCGCCGCCACCAGCAGCGGGCGTTCGCGTACCGCTCGCGGCGGTGGCGGCGGGATCGGCGCGTGCTCGCGGATGTCCTTGAGCATGCCGGCGAGGATCGGCGGCTGGCCGATTTCGATGAATTCCTCGACGCCGGCGCCCAGCAGGTGTTGCACCACCTGTTGCCATTGCACCGGGTGGCTGAGGTGGCGCGAAAGGGCATCCACCAGGCCGTCGCGGCGGTGCGGGCGGGCGTCAATATTGGCGATCACCGGGAACGTCGGCTCGCGAAACTGGTGGCTGACGCTGCGCAGGAACTCGCGGAACCCGCGCTCCGCCACCGCCATGTGCGGCGTGTGGAACGGCCCGCTGACCTTCAGCGCCAGGGCGCGGATGCCCCGGCCGGCGCACAGCGTCAGCAGGTGGTCGAGGGCGGTGTGCGCGCCGCCTACGATGATCTGCCGCGGGCTGTTGATGTTGGCGATGGCCAGGCCGCTGTCCGGCAGCTCCGCCAGCAGGTGGCGGACCTGCTGCTCATCGTGGCCGAGCACCGCCACCAGCCCACCGTCCTCGACCTCGGCCATCAGCCGCGCGCGCTCGACGACGATGCGCAGGCCGAGGACGAAATCCAGCACCCCGGCGGCGGTCAGCGCGGCATATTCGCCGACGCTGTGGCCGGCGGCGAACTGCGCCGTGGCGCCGTCTTCCCGCGCCGCCAGCCAGCCCAGCCAGGACACCACGTAGATGGCCGGCTGGGTGTAGCGGGTCTGGTTCAGGTGCTGGTCGGGGTCTTCCAGGCACAGGCGCTCGATGGAATAACCGAGCACCCGGTCGGCCTCGGCCACCAGCGCCGGAAAGCGCGGGAACAGCGCCGCGCCCATGCCCTTGCGCTGGCTGCCCTGGCCCTGGAATAGCCAGGCGTTCATGCGCTCACCCGGCTTAGAGCCCGCGCAATGGCGCGCATCGCCAGGCCCTCCAGGCGCAGGGCGCAGCGGCCATCGGCGTTGCTCAGGCTGACGGCGAATTCGTCAGCGTGGCGGACGATGCCCAAGTACCGGGCGCCGGGTAGCGCCTCGGGATCGAGGGCTAACTGGCGAATGCTGAACGGCAGGCACGGTGTCGGCGCCTGGCCGAGCACTGCCGGCGCGGCGCACAGGCTGGCCAGCAGCGCCGCCCAGAACGGCAAGTCATCCACGCCCTGGCAGCCGAAGGCGAGGCTGGCATGCAGGCTGTTCGGCGTGCTGCGCAGGTCTTGCAGGGCGCGGCCAATGGCGCTGTAGCCCAGGCCCTGTTCGGCGAGGCTGGCATACAACGCTTTGGCCGCCAGGGTGGTGGTGCCGGCCTGGGGTTGCAGCGCGGCGGGCATCGGCGCCGGCTCGCTGCGTTGCACTTGCAGCAACACCTGCTCGCCCTGGCTGACCTGCCAGTACGGCTCGGCCAGGGTAAAGCGCAGCGTCTCGGTGCTGTCCAACTCTTGCGGCGGGCCGAAGCGCAGGTCGCGCCAGGCCAGCGCTTCAACAGGATTCTGCCGTAGCGCCTGGCCGATCAGTCCGGCCAGCGCCATGACCGAGCCGGGCAGGGCGGCCGCGTTTTCCCACGTCGCGAGCCAGGCCTGTGCCGCGTTCGGCGTGGCCCGCGACGCCGCAGTGAACGCCGGGGTGTACCAGACCCGCTCCAGGCGCCAGGGATAAGCCGGCAGCGGGATCTTGGCGGGGCGCGGCCGTTCGCCGTAAACGCTGGCCCAGTCCGGGCTGGGCACTTTGCTGCTAGCCCAATGCGCGGCCCACTGCGCCAGTTGCCCGGCGCCTGTCGGGGCGGCGACCGTCTCTGTGCTGCCGCTGCACGATAGCCCGTCGTGATGACCTTCAAGGAAGTCGCGCAGGCGCTGGAACAGTTGTTCGCGGCTGTCGGCGACGAACGCGAGGCGTTTGGGCATGGCGTCGCGGCCCTCCTGCAGGGTGCGGGCGATACTGGCGAGGCTGGCGTCGGCCAGGTGCGCGGCGGGCAGGGCGGCGAAGCTGTCGAGGCGCGGTTCGGCGGGCGCTTGGGGCTGGGCTTCGGCGGCCAGCCGCTGCGCCACCTCTTCAAGACTCACCGCGCCGCGCCAGGCGTCGATCGGCACGTCCAGTTGCAGGGCGTCGAGCACTTGCTCCAGGCAGCCGACGAAGTAGCCAGCGTCGACATTCAGGGTCGCCAGCCGGGTCGGCGCGGTGTCGCTTGTCGGCATCAGCCCGAGCAGGTCGCGCAGGCGCTCGAGCAGGGCCTGGCGCAGTGCCGCGTTGCCCGCCGCGCCAGTCTCGGCGAAGGCGTCGAGCAACTGGCGGGCGCGGGCGCGCAGGCCGGCGTCGTCCTTGGCCGACAGCAGGATCAGGCATGGCTGGTGGTCAGCGTTCGCCAGCTCGGGCGCGGCGGCGGCGCGCAACACCACATGGGCGTTGACCCCGCCAAAGCCGAACGCGCTGACTCCCGCCAGCAGCGGCTCGCCCGGGTTTTGCGCCAACGCGGCGGCGCCGCTGGCGAGCTGGAAGGGGCTGTCGTCGAGGTTGATCTGCGGGTTGAGTTGGCGGTGATGCAGGTTGCCGACCTGTTGCCGGTGGTGCAGGCACAGCAGGCTTTTGATCACCGAAGCGATCCCGGCGGCGGCCTCCAGGTGACCGATCTGGCTTTTCAGCGCGCCCAGCACGATCGGCGCGCCGTCGCCCGCGGGCACGGCCTTTTTCAGCGCGTTGATCTCGATCGGATCGCCCAGCGGCGTGCCGGTGCCGTGGGTTTCGATCAGCCGCGCCTGGCGTGGCGAATAAGCGGCCCGCGCCCAGGCCTGCTGGATCACTTCGCGCTGCGCCTTGGGGTTGGGCGCGGTAAAACTGTGGGCCCGCCCGCCGTGGTTTTGCGCGCTGCCGATCACCTCGCCGTAGACGTAGTCGCCGTTGGCCCGGGCCGCGTCGAGCGAGGTCAGCACCAGCGCCGCGACGCCTTCGCCGCGCACGTAGCCGTCGGCGTCGGCGGAGAAGGTCTGGCAATGCCCGGCATGGCTGAGCATGCCGGCCTTGGCGAAGGCGATGAACAGCTCGGGGCCGAGGAGCAAATTGACCCCGCCGACGATCGCCACGTCGCACTCGCCGCCCCGCAGTGCCTGGCTGGCCCGGTGCAGCGCCACCAGCGAGCTGGAGCAGGCGGTGTCGATGCTTTCGCTGGGGCCGTGCAGGTCCAGGCAATACGACACCCGGTTGGCGATGGCGGTGAGGGCGATGCCGGTGCCGCGCCAGGCATCGCTGGGCACGCCGTCGCGGCGCATCAGCGTCGGGTAGTCGGCGTGGCCGACCCCGACGAACACCCCGACCCGGCGCTGCGCCAGGTGCGCCGGCGCGTAGCCGGCGTCTTCCAGCGCGGCCCAGGCGCATTGCAGGAACAGCCGCTGTTGCGGGTCCATGCTCTGCGCTTCGCGGGGCAGGATGCCGAAGAAGCGCCCGTCGAAGCGGTCGACATGCTCGATGAAACCGCCGCGCTGGCAATAGCTGGTGTCCTCGCCGGCATTCAGTTCGCTGTCGTAGTCGCGCCAGTTCCAGCGCGCGTCCGGCACCTGGCGCACGGCATCGCCGCCGTCGCGCAGCAGGTGCCAGAAGGCGCGCAGGTCCGGCGCGCCGGGAAAACGCCCGGACATACCGACCACGGCCAGGGCCGGTGCGCTTATCCCTGGCATGGATCGCTCTCCACGGCACTCGCCTGCGGCTGGGCCAGCGCGCTCAGCGCGTCGTACGCGTAGGCCTGGACCAGCAGCGGGCTGACGTTGCCGGTGGCCGTGGCGCGGTCGCGGCCCTGGCGCAGTTCTTTGGCCAGGTAGTGCAGGTAGGTCGGGCCGTGCATTTCGTAGTTGTTGCGCGGCGTGGCGAGGAATTCGCGCTCGATCACCTTGCGCTCGGCGGCGATGTGCTGGCGCTCGCTGTCCGGCTCGGGGCGCAGGTACTGGCCGGCGAAGTAGTCGGCGGTCAGTTCGGCCTGGCGCTCCATCATGTCGAGGAAGCCCCAGGTCACCGCCTGGAACAGGCCGATAAAGGCCAGGTTCGGCACCTCCGGCAGGAAGATCCGCTGGAACAGCGGGATGCGGTTTTCCTCGACCTTGAGCAGCTCGGCCGGCAGGAACGGGAAGTCGGTGTGGTAGCCGGTGGCGTAGATCACCGCGTCCACGTCGAGCTGGCTGCCATCGACGAAATGCACGGTGTTGCCGTCGATGCGCTGCACCTGCGGCACCACCTTGAGCTTGCCGTCGCCGACGCGGTTGGCGAAGTTTTCCGAGAGGGTCGGCAGGCTCGACATCATCAGGTGGTCGGGCTTGGGCATGCCCAGTTGCTTGCGCTTGGCGATCAGCGCCTTGTACAGCCCGGTGAACATCAGGCCGCTGAGCGGGTAGGGCAGGATTTTCTTCACCCACCAGTCATTCAGGCAACCCATGACCTTGTCGATGCGGATGCCGAACAGGTAGTGCGGCAGCACGTAGACGCCGCGGCGCAGCGACAGGTAGGTCATGCGCGCGTCATGGCTGACGTCCACGGCGATCTGCGCGCCGCTGTTGCCGACGCCGACCACCATCACCTGCTTGTCCTGGTAGCCGTGGCGGTAGCGGTACTGCTGCGAGTGGATGGCGTCGATGCGGGTGTCGGCGGCGTAGTCGGGGAAATTGGGCGTGTTGTGGTGCCCGTTGGCGACCACCAGGGCGTCGTAGTGACGGACCTCGCCGGAGCCGAGGGTCACCCGCCAGACACCGTCCGGCAGGCGTTCGGTGCGTTGCACCGGGCAGTCGAGGTGGATCGAATCGCGCAGCTCGAAGTGCTCGACGAAGCTGTCCAGGTAGGCGTGCACCTGGCGGTGCGAGGGAAAGTCCGGGTAATGCCGGGGCATCGGGAAATCGCTGAACTGGTACAGGCCCTTGGGCGTGTTCATGTTCATGCTGTGCCACACCGAGGTGTGCTGCCCGCTGTGGTCGAAGGCCCAGATGCCGCCGATACGGTCGCGGCGGTCGAAGCAGTCGAAGGCGATGCCCTTGCGCTTGAGCGCGCGGGCCATGGACAGGCCGCCGACCCCGGCGCCGATGATGCAGACCATCGGCCCGCGGCCCTGCAACGGACGGAGGGAAGCCACGCCGGGTTCGGCGGGGCGCGACGGGTTGACGCGGGTGTGCTCAGTCACAGCGTGGCTCCTTTTTTTTTTGCCGGAATCAGCCCGGCGAGAAAGTCGGCGGTGCGCGAGTCGCCCAGGCGCCGGTTGTGCGCGGCGCAGTCCTGGAGCACGCCATCGATGCCGCGGACCAGGGCCCGGCGCAGGTTGGCGAGCATCAGGTCGATGGCTTCGCGGTCGATCGTCAGCGGAGGCAGGTAACGCAGGCAGTTGTTGTAGATCGGGCACACGGCGGCGGCGACGCCACCTTGCGGGTCGCGCAGCAGGCTGCCCCAGAGCAGGTAGCCGAAGCTGCGCTCGACAAAGGCCGGGGTGTCGCGCAGGTCCAGTTCGACGGTGAGCAGCAGGCCTTCGCCGCGCACGCCGCTGATCAGCGGGAACTCCCGTTGCAACGCCAACAGGCCCTGCTTGAAGTACTCGCCCTGGTCGCGGGCGTGGGCGAGGCTGTCATCGCGGGCGATGGCGCGCAGGCAATTGAGCGCCAGGTGGGCGCACAACTGATTGACCCCGCGGGTCTGCAAATCCAGCAGGCGTTCGGGCTGGCGTTGCGCCGCGCGCTGCCCCAGCGCCTCGCCGTAAAGCACCACGCCCATGGGCAGCAGGCTGTCGCACAGGGCGCTGCCGAGGGCGACGATATCCGGCCGCGACACCTGCGTCTGGCTGTGCAGGAAGTCGCCGGTGGCGAGGTTGGTCTGGGTTTCATCGACGCCCACCCGGTAGCCACCGGCCTCGCGGTGGCGTTCGACCAAGGCGATCAATGCCGGCGGAATCGGCCGCGAAGCGTTGGCGTCGACCTGCAGGGTTTCGAACCAGACCAGCGCGACCTCGCCGCTGAGCAGGTGCGCCTGCAATTGGCTTTCTGCGTCCGCCGCCTGTGGGTCGATAAACAGGGTATTGGCGTGCAGCGGCTCGAACGGCTGGCGGAAGATATCGAAGGTTTCGTTGCGCGACGCCGCCGCACTGAGCATGGAAAACCCCAGCCCGCCGCTGAAGCACAGCAGCTTGCGGCGCTCGCCCGGTGCGCCGAGCAGGCCGAGGGTCAGGGCCGCTTCCACCGCCGTGACCGTGCTCGACGCCGGCAGCGCCAGGGGCAGGCCGGTCTGTTCGGCGAGCAATTGGGTCAGCTCGCCCCAGTAGTCGTGGCGCGGGTCGTGCTTGCCGGCCACCTGTTCGACCACATCCGCCGGGTTGAGGCCGCGCGGGCAGGTGCCGACATTGACGAAGCAATCGATGATGTCCCGCGACGGCTCGCCATCCACCCGCAACCGTGAACGCACGCCGTGGGCTTCGTAGAATCGCGCGTCGAAGCCGTGCATGCGGGCGATGCGGGCGTAACCGCTGTTGCCGTAGCGCAGGTGCGTTTGAAAGGTGGCTTCGCTGCTCGACTCGATACGGCGCAACTGGCGCAGCAGCGGGCCGTGCAGCTCGCCGGCGAATTGCTGCGTCAGGTGCTCGACCGCCAGCCGCAGCGGCAGGCCGAAGTTGCTCATCACATGGCGCACATAGCTTTCGTTGGGCGTCATCAGCCACGGATTCTTCACCCGCTCATGCACCAGACAGGCGCCGAGCGGGGCCTGGAAACCGTTGAGGCCCTCGCCGAAGACCAGCAGGTCCGGGGCTTCGCGCAGGGCCGCCAGCGACCAGTCGCCCGCCCCGCGGCAGTGTTCGACAAACAGGCTGAGTATGCCGCTGCCGGCAAGTTGCGCGATCAGCGCATCGCAGGCGTCCGGGCTGGCATCGGCGGCCTCGATACAGGCCACTGCCGCCAGTTGTTGCGGGCCGAGGCGGGCGAGCAGCGTGCGCGCTTCGGCGAGGCTGGCGACCACCCGCACGCCGGGGACCAGCGCCTGCGCGTCGGCGCTTTGCAGCGGATTGAAGTAGCGCGCCCAGTAGCCGCTGGCATCCACCAGCAACAACCCGGCCTCGCCGTCCGGCGTGCGATTGCGCGCGTGGTGGCGGGCCACGCGCAGGGCGGCGTCGAGGGCTTCTTCCAGCGAGGTCAGAAAGTAGCTGCGGTAGTCACCGGGTTCGCGCTTGCCGCGCTGGCCCAGGTGATTGAGCAGCAGCGCGGTCTGCGCCGCCGGCGCCGAGAGAATCGCGCAATGGCTCTGCTCGCCCTGGCGCACGTAGTCGCCGAGGGTTTCCAGGGTCTGCGCGCTGGCCGCCTGGAACACCCCGGGCCTTGGGCGCGGCGCCGGGTTGCCCGGGGCGGGCAGGCCGGCGAGGAACTCCAGCAGCAAGCGGTTGTAGTGTTCGTGGTGAGTGAAGCCCAGCAGGTGGCCGGCGCCGGCCACTTCGATCAGTTCGGCGTGGGGCATGGCCTCGGCGATCAGCGCCGAGTAGGCGGGCGGCTGGTAGGCGTCGTCGCTACCGCAGATGATCCGGCACGGACAGCGCAGTGCCGGCAGGCGCGGGCGCAGGTCGAAATCGCCTATCACCTGTTGATAGGCCGGCAGCGCCGGCATGTTCCAGCCGCGATTGAGGGTCATGAAGCGCGGGCTCTTTTGCAGCTCGCGCATCAGTACCGGGAAGTTCGACGCGCCTTCGCTGAACGGCGAACTGACGGTGATGCACAGCCCGGCGCAGCGCTCGGGATGGGCCAGGGCGAACGCCTGGGCGAGGACGCCGCCGAAGGAGTAGCCGATCACCGGCAGCGGGGCGCTGATGCCGAGCTGGTCGAGCAGGTCGGTGAGGTCGGTGACCAGGTGCGCGATATCGAAGGCGTCCGGCAGCTCGGCTGCGTCGCAGCCGGGCAGGTGGAACATGATCAGCCGATGTTGTTCACCGAGGGCCTGCAGTTGCAGGCGCCACATCACGTCGTACGGCATGACCAAACCGCCCAGCAGCAGGACGGGTGTGCCCTGGCCGTAAGTGGCGCATTCCAGACGTGGCGCGGTGGGGCGCTGGAACTGGATGCGGGTGGCCTGGCGGCAGGTGAGGAGGTGGTGATCGAGGAGGGATTGGGCGGGTTCCAGGTCGGGGGATTCTTGCCAGAGTGCTTCGATTGACAAGGCGGCACCGCCAGACGCGGCGACCCACTCTTCCTCTGTAGGAGCGAGCTTGCTCGCGATGGGCTGCGAAGCGGCCCCAAAACCGGACGGCGTGATTTCCGAGGTGACAAATGGAGTCGGCATCACCGTTTGTTTTTGAGGTTTGGGGTCTGTTGTGGCGGGAGTTGGGACCGCGTTGCGGTCCTTCGCGAGCAAGCTCGCTCCTACAGGGGGCAGTGATCTGTAGTGGTTTTCCAGGTGTGGCCGGTGACCTGCCAGCAGATACCCGCAGAAACTCTGGAGATCCTGGAACTCGAAGAACACCGTCGGCGGGACGGTGATGCCGAATCGTTGGGTGAACAGCGTGCCGATTTCGGTCGAGGCGATGGAGTCCAGGCCGTAGTCCATCAGTGGCCGGGTCGGCGAGAAGTCTTCGGGGGCGATCTTCAGTACGCCCAGCAGCAGCTCGCGCAGATCCTCCAGCAAGCGGGCTTCCAGCGTCGGCGGTGCGTCGAGGCTGTCGAGCAGGCGCAGCGCTTCAAGGGCGCTCAGTTCGTTGGTCGGGGGCAGGTGGGTCGGCTGGTTCATGGTCGAGCCTCGCGAAGCTTCGGATTCAGGCGCTGTGGGCCAGGGGTTGCGCCGTTTGCAGGCGGGCGGTGAGGAAGTTCAGGGTGCGAATGAATTTCCACAGGTCGACTTCATGGGCATGCCGCTGGGTCTGCATGAAGCGTTGCTGGCCTAGGTCGAGCCGTTCCGGCGCGAGCTTGATCTGCTGCAGTTGCCGCCACGCCGGGCTGTCGGCGGCGCGGGCCTGGATGCAGGCGGCGATGAAGCGGCCGGTCATGTTGGCCAGGTTGCCGATGCCCGACGGCGTATTGAGGTAGCCGACGAACATCAGGTCGTCGTGCTCGGCCGGCAACATGCGCATGAACAACCCGTCGAACTCGCGCTTCCAGTCGAACACTTCCTGCGGCAGGAACGGCAGGTCGATGCCGTAGCCGGTGGCCCAGACGATCAGGTCGATGGTTTCCACGCTGCCATCGCTGAAGTGCACCTGCTGGCCGTCGAAGCGGCTGATGTCCGGCTTGGCGTGCAGGTCGCCGTGGCCGATGTAGTAGAGGACCTGCGAGTTGAGGATCGGGTGGCATTCGCGGATACCGTGGTCCGGCGCCGGCAGGCCGTAGTCGCGGCCATCGAAGCCGGCGAACTTGAAGCTGCGCTCGACATGCGCCCAGTAGGCGTCCTCGTCGCTGAACTTCGGCGCCTGGTCCATCAGCCATTCCTGGGTCGGCTGGCCGTCGATGAACTTGGGCATGTAGTGGTAGCCGCGGCGGGTCGAATGCAGGGCGCGGCTGGCGGTCTGCGCGGCGTCGACGGCGATGTCGCAGCCGGAGTTGCCGCCGCCCACCACCAGCACCCGCTTGCCGCGCAATTGTTCCGCGGAGCGGTAGTCGCGGGCGTGCAGGCTCGGGCCGCTGAAGGTGCCGGGGTAAGCGGGGATCTTCGGCACGCCGAGCAGGCCGTTGCACACCACCACCACGGCATAGCGCGACTGGCTGCCGTCGGCGAAGGTCAGTTGCCAGCCCTGACGGTCCTTGGCCATGTGCGTAACCCGGGTGTTGAAGCGGGTGTGCGCGGCGAGCTGGTAGTGCTCGGCCAGTTGCGTGAGGTAGGCGAACACCTGGTTGTGCCGCGGGTAGTCAGGGTAGTCGGCGGGCATGGGGAAGTCGGCGAACTGGGTGTTGCGCCGCGAACTGATGAGGTGCACCGACGCGTACATCTTCGACGCCGGGCCATCGGGCTGCCAGTTGCCGCCGAAGCGCGCGGTGGCCTCGATGATCTCGAAGTTGACCCCGGCCTCGCGCAGGGCCTTGGCCACGCCCAGGCCACTGGCCCCGGCGCCGATGATGGCGATTGTCGGCTGCTGCATTGCGTCGATTCCCTTTGCGGTTGGAGTGGTCAAAGCAGGGCCTTGAGCAGGGTGCGGGCCTGGTCCGGAGTGATTTCCTGGCGGGACAGGCGGTCGAGGATGTCTTGGGGGGTAGGGGGGGCCTTGGGGGGGGCCCCCCCCCCCCCCCCCCCCCCCCCCCCAGCTTCAATCACCACTC
>NZ_JANLNX010000060.1:0-85730 GCF_025466015.1 Pseudomonas sp. 5P_5.1_Bac1
GGAAAAGGCCATGGGACCGCTGTCCGGGCTGTCGATCCAGAACCCCGGACGCAGCGATGCGCGCATCGAAGTCCGGCCGATTCTCGGCAACCGCATCGAACTGACCAAGGGCCAGAGCATGGTCTTCGACGGGGTCAGCGGCAAGGTGCTGCGCGCGCCCGCCGAAAGCCGTCCGAGCCTGCTGACGCAGCGCGTGATGTCCGGCATGCATTTCGCCCAGTTCGGCGGTTACCCGATGCGCTGGCTGTACTTCCTCTGCGGCCTGGCGAGCTGCGCCATGATCGCCACCGGCCTGGTGCTGTTCACCGTCAAGCGCCGGCGCCGGCACGACAGCGAAGGCGCCCTCGGCGCTCTGCTCTATCACGTTGCCGAGCGACTCAACGTTGCCGTGGTGGCCGGTCTGTCGCTGGCCTGCATCGGCCTGCTCTGGGCCAACCGCCTGCTGCCGGTGGAACTGGCGCAGCGCGGCGGCTGGGAGGTGCGGGTGTTCTTCCTGATCTGGCTGGCGACCCTCGGCCACGCCATCGTCCGGCCATGGCTGCGCGCCTGGCAGGAGCAACTCGGCCTGGCGGCGCTGCTATGCCTGACCCTACCGCTGCTGAACTTCCACACCGTCAACCGTGGCGACTTCATCCTCCTGGAAATCACCACTGTCCTGATCGGCGCCGTGCTCGGCGGGTGCTGCTGGAAACTCGGCCAACCGCCCAAGGAACGCCCCGTCCGACGCGCCGCGAGCGCCAGCCTGGAGGTGAATTGAGATGAGCATCGCGTTATCCACAGGTGTGCTGCTGGCCTACAGCGGCATGTTGGCTTTGTGCCTGGGACTTGAGCGGCACTTCAAGCAGGTGTGGCAGCGCGTCCCCTCGCTGATGCTGCGCCGTGTGCTGCGGGTTGGCGGTTGGCTGGCGCTGTTGGCCAGCTTCGCCGCCAGTGTCGCGGCCTGGGGCTGGGCGATGGGGCCGATTGGCTGGTTCGGGCTGATCTCGTTGGCAGGGCTGGCGCTGGTGCTGTTGTTGCCGTATCGGGCGCGGACGGCGGTGTGGTTGGCTGTTGCGGGGTGGCCGTTGTTGGGTGTGGCGTTGGTCTGACGCCAGTGCCGGAAACGTCAGGACCGTATGACAAACCGATCCGGTTGTTTTCTGAAGACAGGCCGTGAATGGCGGAGAGATTTTTCCCTCAGCACTGCACGCCAACGGTCGTCTTCGCTGGCGCTCTTCAATGAACCGCTCTCCTTTCTCAGTGATAAGAAATCTAGTCAAAAAACCTGTTTTAAGCGCTTTTTGACTAGATTTGCGTCCATTGGATTGCTTGGTTGCACTCTTTCGTGTTGGCACTAGCGCGGGTGGGGCGCGGGCCAAAGCCATCATCGCCCTCAACGAGCGCGGTGAAATCCGTTCCGGCCAGGTGAAGGCGCCGCCGGGTTACAGCTATTGGCTGCTGAAATTCGATGTCGCCAAGCACTCGGACCTGTTGGCCGACAGCCAGGGTTACGGGCGCATCGAATACGCCTACTACCTGATGGCCAGGGAGGCCGGGGTGCTGATGAGTGAATGCCGGCTGCTGGAGGAGGGCGGGCGTGCGCACTTCATGACCCGGCGCTTCGACCGCACCGACGAGGGCGAAAAAATCCACATGGCGACCCTGTGCGCCCTCGACCATGCCGACTACAAGAAGCCCGGCGAATACTCCTACGCCGAAGCCTTCGCGGTCCTGCGCTCACTGAAGCTGGGGCGGGAAGAAGCCGTGCAGTTTTTCCGGCGGATGGTGTTCAACGTCATCGCCCGCAACCAGGACGATCACACCAAGAAGATCGGTTTTCTCCTCGACACCGACGGCACTTGGTACCTCTCGCCGGCCTATGACGTGACGTGGTCGTATATGCCCGGCAACTTCTGGGTGGGCAGCCATCAGATGAGCATCAACGGCAAGCGCGACAATTTTGTCCTGGATGATCTGCTCGCGGTGGGCAGCCAGGTCAGGGGCATGAACGCGAAGCAGATCATTCGCGAGGTGCACGACGCCGTGGTGCGCTGGCCAGAGATTGCACGGGGTGTGGGGGTGGCCGAGGTGACGGTCGAGACGATTGCAAAGTCGCATCGGTTGTATCTGGGCGTTGAATGATCACGGCGCCATGGTTGTCACGGATTCCCGAGAAGGCACTGGCGGAGTCTGCACCTCGAACCACTGCGGCCACGAACTCTGATGCCGCCCAGCCACTTCCACGCAGGGAATCAGCCGCTCGGTCAGCACCGCCGTTTGCCCGACCGCTTTCGCCGTGCGGTACTTGATGCTGTGGATGCATTCCCGGTCGCCAAACTCGCAACGGTTGAGCCGAGTGCCGCCGCAAGGACCGTTGGCCAGGCCTTTGGGGCAGGTTTCCGGGCAGGTGTAGAGCGTGTCTTCCAGGCGGCAGCGGCCGCAGGTGTCGCACCCCACCAAGGGTCTTTTCAGGCTGCGCTCGATGCGGTGCAGCCAGCGGGCCCCCGTACTCGTTGACCACAGCGGTCGCTGCACGGCCCAGCCGAAAGCGCGGCTCAGCAGGGTGGTGCGGCTGAACAGTTGCGTGTGAAAACCGGACAACAGGTGATAGCGGAGCGTTTCCGTGCGCGAGGCGCTGACCCGCGACTCGCCTGCGCGCCAGTCCATGCCCGGCGGATGGAACGTCACCGGCGGCACCCCCGGCATGTGCCAACTGGCGGCCCAGGCCGGCGCCCATTGCTCCGGCGTGTGGATCTTCGCCTCCCAGTGATCGAGCGCCTGTTCCAGCGCCTGCAATTGCCGTTCTTCGTGGATGCCGGAGAGGTGGATACCCGCATAGCCGATCAATCGCAGCCCGATGATCTGCAGCGCCAGCCGCTCGACGCTGCGGGCCTGGGCATGCTCTTTCGAGACGGCTTCCTCGGCAGCCATCAGCGCATGCATCGACGGCGAAACCGTGACCCCGGCGACCTGTTCAAGCATCTTCGCCCGCCCACGGGTGAGGCTCATGATGCAGGCCAGTAGCGGCTTCGGTGAGGGTTGTCGGCTCATCCAGTCGAAGGCTTCGCGGAACTTGTCCATGTCGAAACCCAGTTGCAGGGTCATGAAATCCGCGCCCGCGGCCAGCTTCTTTTCGGCCTTGAAATACTGCGCGCCGCCTTCTTCCTCGCGGTACTTGAACGGGTTGAGGGCGGCGCCGAGCAGCCAGTCCGGGCGCGCCTGGCGAACGATCTGCAACGCCGGCACCGATTCCAGGTAGCGCACCGGCTGTTGGCCGGGTTCGTGGCCCGGCAGGCGGTCGCCGGTGAGCATCAGCAACTGGTCGAGACCGAGGGCGTCCATCCGTTCCAGTTGCGCCAGCAGGTCGTGGCGCTCGCGGTTTTTGCCGGAGAAGTGCAGCAGGGCGGGGACGGGCTGGGTGAGGGTGGTGAAGGCCTCTTCGGGCGACAGGTCGAACGCGCTGCCCACGCGATCGCCAATGGCCGCGACCATCGGCCAGCCGCGGAACATGCTACGCGCCATCACCTGCTCGAACGCGGCAAAGCGCTGCGGCTTGGGCACGAACTCCATGACGCACACGAACTGCTGTTGCCGTAGCGCCTGTTTCAACACATTCATGATTTCTCGTTACCCGCGGGGGCTGACCGTGCGGCCATTCTGAGCCAAGTTGGCGGCGAGCCCATGCCCGAGACCGTACGAAACTGCTTTGAAAAAGACATTCCCGCAAAATTGAACATGAGGGAATCTCTAGACCATCGTTAAGAAAATGAGTTTGTCTCATTTTAGGCAAGTCCCGACAATTCCCTCATTCACTTTTATGTTGAGGGAACTGCAAATGGCTTTGGCACATAACCTGGGCTTTCCACGCATCGGACGCGACCGTGAACTGAAAAAGGCACAGGAAGCCTTCTGGAAAGGCGAACTGGATGAAGACGGTCTGCGCGCCGTTGGCCGCGACCTGCGCGCCAGCCATTGGCAGGCGCAGAAAGACGCCGGTATCGAACTGCTGCCGGTCGGCGACTTCGCCTGGTACGACCAGGTGCTGACCCACTCGCTGACCTTCGGCGTGATCCCCGAGCGCTTCCGCAGCCATGGCGATGCCAAGCCGACCCTGCAGACCCTGTTCGCCATGGCCCGTGGCGTCAGTGGCGGTTGCTGCGGCGGCGCCCACGCCCAGGAAATGACCAAGTGGTTCGACACCAACTACCACTACCTGGTGCCTGAGTTCGGCGCCGACCAGCAGTTCGAACTGAGCTGGGAGCAACTGTTCGACGAAGTCGCGGAAGCCCAGGCGCTGGGCCATGCGGTCAAGCCGGTGGTGATCGGCCCGCTGACCTACCTGTGGTTGGGCAAGACCAAGGGCGTCGAGTTCGACAAGCTCGATCTGGTCGATCGCCTGCTGCCGCTGTATGACCAGATTTTCAATCGCCTGGCCGAGCAAGGCGTGGAGTGGGTGCAGATCGATGAGCCGATTCTGGTCCTCGATCTGCCACAGGATTGGAAGAATGCCTACGAGCGCGTTTACAACATCCTGCAGCGGGCGCCGCTGAAGAAAATGATCGCCACCTACTTCGGTAGCCTGGAAGACAACCTCGGCCTGGCCGCCAATCTTCCGGTGGAGGGTTTGCACATCGATCTGGTCCGCGCGCCGGAGCAGTACCCGACCATCCTCGACCGTCTGCCGGCCTACAAAGTGCTGTCCCTGGGCGTGGTCAACGGCCGTAACGTCTGGCGCTGCGACCTGGAAAAGGCGCTGGACGTCCTGCGTCACGCGGCTGCTCGTCTGGGCGACCGTCTGTGGGTCGCGCCGTCCTGCTCGCTGCTGCACAGCCCGGTAGACCTGGGCCGCGAAGACAAGCTTGATGCCGAGCTGAAAAGCTGGCTGGCCTTCGCCGTGCAGAAATGCCAGGAAGTCGCTGTGCTGACCAAGGCCGTCAACGAGCCGGAAGCCGCTGATGTGATCGCCGCCCTGGCCCAGAGCCGCGCGGTGCAAGCCAGCCGCGCCGCCTCGCCCCGTATTCACAAGCCGGCGGTACAAGCGCGTCTGGCAGCGATCAAGCCGGCTGACAGCCAGCGCCTTTCAGCCTTCGAGCAGCGCATCGCCAAGCAACGTGCCGGACTCGATCTGCCCGCGTTCCCGACCACCACTATCGGTTCTTTCCCGCAGACTTCGGCGATCCGTCTGGCGCGGCAGTCCTTCAAGCAGGGCAAGCTGACCGAGTCCGATTACGTCGAAGCGATGCAGAGCGAGATTCGTCACGCCGTGCAGATCCAGGAGCAACTGGGCCTCGACGTGCTGGTGCACGGTGAAGCCGAGCGCAATGACATGGTCGAGTACTTCGCAGAGCAGATCGACGGGTATGTCTTCACCCGCTTTGGCTGGGTGCAGAGCTATGGTTCGCGCTGCGTAAAACCGGCAGTGATCTTCGGTGACCTGAGCCGTCCGAAAGCCATGACCGTCGAGTGGATCCGCTACGCGCAGGGCCTGACCGACAAGGTGATGAAGGGCATGCTGACCGGCCCGGTGACCATGCTGATGTGGTCGTTCCCGCGGGAAGACGTGAGCCGGGAAGTCCAGGCGCGCCAGTTGGCCCTGGCGATCCGCGATGAAGTGGTGGACCTGGAAGCCGCCGGCATCAAGATCGTGCAGATCGACGAAGCCGCCTTCCGCGAAGGCCTGCCACTGCGCCAGAGCGCGTGGGGGCACTACCTGGACTGGGCGACCGAAGCCTTCCGCCTGTGCGCCTCCGGTGTGCGTGACGACACCCAGATCCACACTCACATGTGCTACAGCGAGTTCAATGATGTGATCGAATCGATCGCCGCGATGGACGCCGACGTCATCACCATCGAGACCTCGCGTTCGGACATGGAACTGCTGGAAGCGTTCGAGAAGTTCGACTACCCGAACGAAATCGGCCCGGGCGTCTACGATATCCACTCGCCGCGCGTGCCGACCAAGGAAGAGATGGTCAAACTGCTGCGCAAGGCGGCGAAGCGGATCCCGGCCGAGCGCCTGTGGGTCAACCCGGACTGCGGGCTGAAGACGCGGGGCTGGCCGGAGACGGAGGCGGCACTGGTGAACATGGTGGCGGCGGCGCGGGAGTTGCGGGGGGATAAGGCGCTGGTCTGATTTGTCTTTGTTGGCCGTATGCCGAACCGCAGCGATGAGCATGGGTATCTACGCATCTTGCGGGCAAGACGCGGAACCTGTGGGAGCGGCCCATCGCGAGCAAGCTCGCTCCCACAGGATCCTAGCCTCAGCCGCCTGCTGCACCTTGAACGATTCGATCAGCCACTGGACGGTGGCCTTAAAGTGACCAGCGCACAGTCATCATGGCATTGCGTGGTTCGCCATAGACGTTGAAACCGTTCCACGTATTGCTGTTGATGCTCTGGTAGTACTTCTTGTCGAACACGTTGTTGACGTTCAAGCGCAGGTCGACATTTTCCGAGACTTTGTACCCCGCCATCAGGTCGACAATGCGGTACGCCTTCTGCTCGATGCGGTAGCCACTGCCCTGGTTGTAGATGGTGTTCTGAGCCGTGATGCCGCCGCCGATCCGCCAGCGCTCGAGCGCACCCGGCAGTTGGTACGTGGTGCTGGCCTTGAGCAGATGGCGGGGCAAGTCGCTGGCGAACAGCCGACCTTCGTTATCCGGGTTGGCATCCTTGCGGTATTTGGCCGAGTTGTAGGTGTAGCCGGCTGCCATTTGCCAGCTCTCGGTCAGGGCTCCGGTGACTTCCAGTTCTAACCCTTCGCTGCGCACTTCACCTGATGCCCGGTAGCAGGAAATACCGGCCGGTGCCTGGCAGACGCCAGGGGTATTGATGACAGACGCACGATTTTCCTGATCGATACGGAAGATCGCCGCACTGGCGTTCAAGGCGCCATTGAGATATTCGGCCTTGATGCCGGCTTCGTAGTTCTTGCCAACGATCGGCTTGATCGCTTTGTTATCGGCATCCACTACACCCTGGGGCGTGAAGATGTCGGTGTAGCTGACATACACCGAGTAGGTGTCGTTGAGGTCGTAGATCAGGCCGGCGTACTTGGTCAGGTTGCGTGTGACGTCGTACTGGCTGGATGTCGGGTTGACGCCGGCGATGTTGCTGGAGTTCTCGATCTCGTAGTCGTACCAGTCCAGGCGTCCGCCAAGGATCAGGTGCAGCGGGTCGGCCAGGCTGAAACGGCCGGTGATGTAAGTACCGGTCTGTTCGGTTTCGCTCTGTTGTTGCCAGGCGCCCATGTTGAACGCGGGGATGGGCGTGACGTGGGGGTTCCAGTTGTAGATATCGATATTCGACGCCGAGCGAACCGTGGTGCCGTTGCCTTTGAAGTTTTCTTTGCGGCGGCTGGCGCCGACCACCAGTTCATGTTCCCGGTCGAAAAGCTGGAAAGGACCACTGGCAAACATGTCGTAGCTGGTCTGGTCGTTGGTGTACTTGAACTTGCCGGTCATCTGGTCGAAGGTGCCGTCGGTCGCGCCCGCAGTCGCATAGGAGGCCAGAAGATCAAGCTTCGACCACATCCTGGTGGCTGCCATGCGTAGCTTCCAGCCGTTGTCGAAGCGGTGTTCCAGTTCGCTGAAGAGGCTGTTGTTGTCCTGGTCCCAGCGGCCCCAGTCGTTGCCCAGGTAGGTGGAGCGCGACAGGTTCAGATCACCGCCATCGCTGGCAGTCGGAACGCCGCCCCAGGAGGTGTTGTTGTTGAGGTTCTGGTTCGAGGCGCCCAAGGTCAGGGTGGTGCTATCGCTCAGGTCCGCCTCGCCAATCGCGTAGAACAACGCGTGCTCTTTGTTCACCACATCCTGGACACTGTCTTTGACTTGATAGCTGGTTACCGCACGCCCGCGCAGGCTGCCGCTGTCGTTGAGGGCGCTGGAGGCATCCAGTTCGCCACGGTAGTTGTTCCAGGTCCCGGCGGTGCCGGTAACGCTGACCTGGGTGTCGCGGGTTGGCCGTTTGCGCACCAGGTTGATGGCGGCTGAAGGGCTGCCGGAACCGGTCATCAGGCCAGTGGCGCCCCGCACCACTTCGACCCGGTCGAGCATGGCGGTGTCGGCGGCGGCAATGGTGTCGCGGGCCGTGTAGCTGGACACCGTGGTCGGCAGGCCGTCGTACATGATGTTGTCGACCTGAAAGCCACGGGCATAGTAGGTCGGGCGCTCGGGGCCGTCTTTTTCCACGGTGACCCCGGGCACGTCTTTGATCACGTCGTGCAGGTCCTGCATGCCCCGGTCATCCATGCGCTGGCGCGTGACGACCGAGACTGATTGTGGCGTCTGGCGCATCGTCAGGGCCAGTTTGGTGGCGGTCTGCATTGGGCCGGTAGTGTAAGAGCCAGTACCTTCAGTTGTGGCCCCCATTGCTGCGCCGTTGATGTTGGTTGCACCGAGTTCCAGCGTCGAACCGCTTTGCGCTTTGACCAGGCTGTAGCGTCCCGTCCCCTCCTGGCGTGCCTGCATCCCGCTATTGGCCAGCAGCCGTGCGATGCCCTCATCGAAGGAATATCGACCTTTGATACCCGCCGTCACCAACCCTTGGGTTTGCGTTGAGCCAAACGACAATGTCACGCCGCTGGTTGCCGCGAACTGGGTGAGCGCGACATCCAGTGGTCCGGCGGCGATGTTGTACTCGATTTGCTCACTGGCCTGTTGCGCCCAGGCGGGGAGGGCGAGGGTGGTGGCGCACAGGGCCCCGCCGAGGCTGATGCTCAACAACCTGGAATGAAGGCTCAGCCGCAAGGCGGTTTTATTCAGGGGACGTGGGTGGCTCATGCATGACTTCCTATGCCGTTGCAGTAAAGGCGGCTGATGGACCGCTCTACTGATGAGCCGAACGAAAAATGGAATCGGCAAGACGAATCATTCGCTTGTCTGCAAGCAGGGTTTGCGCTTACGGCTCGACCCGCGCCCAGTACCTCGAGACATGGCGCACCTTCACGGGTAGCGAAACCGGCAGGTTGGCCAGGACACCCTCGATATCGTCCAGGCGGAACGCACCGGAAATTCTTAAATCGGCGACTTCATCAGCGCACCCCAGATAGCCGGGGCGGTAACGCGCCAGTTCGCGGATAAAGTCCTCCAGGCGCCAATCGAGGGCCACCAGCAAGCCTTGCGTCCAGGCGCTGCTGCCAGCTTTGGACGGGCGCAGGCTGCCGATCTGGGAGGCGCCAAAGGTCAGTGCCCAGCCTTCTTCTACCCGTTGCACGAGGTGGGGGGTGTCGCGGGTGCTGACTTCGACCGCGTGCTTTTCAACCTCGACGGTGCTGAAGCCTGACAACAGGCGTACATCGAAGCGAGTGCCCAGGGCGAGCACCCTGCCGTGGGGCGTCTGGACTGACAACGGGCGCGACGGTGACTGGTCGGATGCGGTAGTCAGCAGGATTTCGCCCTGGCGCAGAAGGATCAGCCGCTCTCGTGCGGTGTAGGCGATATCGACTTGGGTATCGGTGTTCAATGCCAGGCTACTGCCATCAGGCAGCGTTACTTGCCGTCGCTGCCCGGTGCGCGTAGCGAAGTCTGCGCTGTACGGGGAGCTGCGATAGCCGGCGAAGGTTGCCGCGCCAGCAGCCAGCAACACCAGCAGCTTGAGACCTTGGCGCCGTTGTACGCCCATCCGGGACAGCACGGGCAAGGCGACATCCCGGGGAACGCCGCGTAGTTGTTGCTGGAGCTTTTCGACCTTGGCCCAGGCGCTGGCATGCTCGGGGTCAGCGGCAAGCCATTCTTGCCACGCGAGGTGCTGGGCAGGGCTGACGTCGGTGTCGTTGAGCGTCAGGTACCACTGCACCGCCGTTTGCAAGTGTGCCTTGGCGGGCGGACGTGCAGGAGGGGCGTTCAATCGTCCATCAACAGGATGCATTGCATCAGCGCCTTGCCCAGGTGGTTCTTTACCGTGGTCACCGACAGGCCCAACTGCTTGCCGACCTGCACATAGCTGAGGCCTTCGAGTTGGACCATGAGGAAGATCTGCCGGGTTCGCATGCCCAGGCCGTCGAGCAGACGGTCGATGGCCAACAGCGATTCGATAATCATGTGGTAGGTTTCCGGGGACACCTGAAGTGACTCCGGTCGCGCGGCCAGCACTTCCAGATACGCCAGCTCAAGGGCCTTGCGCCGTGCCTTGTCAATCAGCAGGCCGCGGGCGATGGTCACCAGGTAATGGCGTGGCTCGCGCAGGGCAGGCATTTGGCGCAGGGTCAGCATGCGCATGAAGGTATCTTGCGCCAGGTCCGCTGCATCGGCGCTATTGCCGGTGCGGGTGCGTAACCAGCCCTTTAGCCAGCCGTGGTGCTCGCCGTAAAGATGCTCGATATCCAGTGGTGCTGACGTGTTGATCCCGGCGTCCATGAGAGTGATCGCTGCAAATGATAATATGTCTCATTATTTGCTATGTGACGATTTATGACAATCGGCTATCCGCTCATTGGCGGGGGCGAACGCAGGGGGATACAAGGAGGGGCTGACAGTCGGACACAAAAAAGCCCGCGCAAGGCGGGCTTTTCTGTTTGCCTCAAAATCGCTTTCGCGACTTCGGGGCGGGGTATGGTGGCTACACAGGGACTTGAACCCCGGACCCCAGCATTATGAATGCTATGCTCTAACCAACTGAGCTATGTAGCCAAGTGGCGCGCATTATTCGCCTGAAACGAATATCTGTCAACACTCTATTTCAAAAAATTTTGCGCGCTATCAACCGCTTAGCCGAATGCGGCGTCAGAAGTCGTATTTGAAGCCGGTCATGAGGCTGCGCGGCGTGCCGTAGTTGCCGTAGCTGCTGGTCATGCTGAAGTATTTTCGGTCGAACACGTTGTCCAGGTTCACCGTCGCACTCAGGTGCTGGCTGATCTGGTAGCGCGCCATCAGGTTGGTCACGGCGTAGCTGCCCTGGGTGAAGGTGTGCAGGTCGCCGCCCACCTTGCTCTGCCAGTTCACGCCGCCACCCACCGTCAGTTTGTCCAGCGCGCCCGGCAGGCGGTAGCTGGTGTAGGTCTTCAGGCTGTGGCGCGGCAGGATGGTGTAGATGCGTTCGTCGTCCTTGTCCGTGGTGGTGGTGTAGACGTAACCCGCCGCCGCTTGCCAGCCTTCCGCCAATTCGCCGCTGAGTTCGAATTCCACGCCTTTGGAGGTGGTGTCCTGCTCGGCCGAGTACACGTTGTCGTGCTGCCAAATGGCGAGGTTGTCCTGCTCCAGCTTGAACACGGCCAGGCTGGAGTTCAGCTTGCCGTCCAGGTGGCTGCCCTTGATGCCGACCTCGTAGCCCACGCCTTCCATCGGGTCGAACGGTTTGTTGTCTTCGTCGCGGACCCACGAACCCTGCGGGCTGAAGATCTTGGTGTAGCTGGCGTAGACCGACCAGGTGTCGTCCAGGTCGTAGACCACCCCGGTGTACGGGATGAACACGCCGGTTTCCTTGCGATTGACCTCGGTCGTCTCCGCGCCGTAGGGCTTGTCCTCGGTGTCGCGTTTCCAGTCGATCACCCGGCTGCCGAGGATCAGTTTCAGGTCGTCGGTCAGGTTCAGGCGCGTGGTGGCGTAGGCGGCGTACTGGTTTTCTTTCATGCGCGATTTTCCGGATTCGGTGAATTCCGGTTTGAGCTGCTTGCCGTCCCAATCGAAGATATTGCCCACCGCCGCATCGGACGTGGCGTTGTAGTCATAGCGCCAGCCGCCCCAGCTCGGCACATGCTCGCGGTACTGCGACAGGGTCACGCCGGTGATCAGCTCATGCTCGCGCCCCAGCAGGCTGAACGGGCCGGTCAGGTAAGCGTCGAGGTTGTTCTGGCGCGGCGTGCCGGAGAAGCGCACAGGCAATTGCGACAGGCCGCTGCCGTCGGTATTCAGGTTGCCCATCAGGAAGCCGAACACCTCGTCGAACTGGTTTTCCGAGTGGCTGAACTCGACCTTGCCGCTCCAGCCGTTGCCCAGTTGATGTTCGATCGAGGTGAAAAAGCTGGTCTGCACGTGGTCGTTGTAGGACCAGGTCGGGGCGCTGTTGATCGACCGGCTCAGGTTGGTGCGCTCACCCGAGGCGAAGCGGGTGGGCAGGCCGGTGCGCAGGGGCGAGTCGACGTCGGTGCGCTGGTAGCTGAAGCCCGCGGTCAGCAGGGTGTCTTCGCTCAGGTCGAATTCGGTGATGCCGTAGAGCGTCTGGGCGTCGAGCTTGTAGCGATCGACCCAGGCGTGCTCGCTCTTGATGTCCGCCACCAGCCGCCCGCGCACGCTGCCGCTTTCATTCAGCGGGGCGGACACGTCGAAGCCGCTGCCGTAGCGATCCCAATTGCCGACCGAGCCGGTGATGCTCGCCTGGCTTTCATAGGTCGGGCGCTTGCGGATCAGGTTGATGGTCGCCGACGGGTTGCCCATGCCGCTGATCAGGCCGCTGGCGCCGCGGACCACTTCGACGCGGTCGTACATGGCCATGCTCTGGGTGTAGTTGTCCATGCGCGCGACGGTGGGCACGCCGTCGATTTCGTAGTTCTGCACCGCGAAGCCGCGGGACCAGTAGGCGTCGCTTTCGGCGCCGAGCCCGTCACGGGTGACGATGATCCCGGGCGTGGCTTCCAGCGCGTCGGACAGGTTGGTCAGGCGCTGGTCGTCGAGGCGCTGGCGTGTCATCACGGTCAGCGACTGCGGGGTTTCCTTCGGGCTGAGGTTCAGCCGCGTCGAGCTGCTGGAGGAATAGGTGGTGTACAGCCCGGTGCCTTCGGTGGTCGAGCCCGGCGCCTTGCCGGAAATACTCAGCGCATCCAGTTGCAGGCTGCCGCCGCCGAGGTTCACCGGCAGGTCGAGGAGGAAGCTGTTGGCATTGGGCTGGCTCAGGCGCGCGCCGGTGCCTGCGGTGAGGCCCTGGATCGCCTCGTCGGCGCTGAGCCGTCCTTGCACGCCGGGCGACTGAAGGCCGCCGACCTGGCTGCTCTGGTAGATCACTTGATAGCCGCTCTGCGCGCTGAACTGATCGAGCGCGTCGGCCAGCGGCTGAGCGCCGATGGTGAAGTCGAAACGCTGCGCCTGGGCTTCGCGGATGCTGGTCTCGGCGGCCTGCAAGGTGCCGGCCGGCAGCGCGGTGACCAGCGTCGCGGCCAGGATGGCGCGGGCCAATGGCAGGCGTTTGAAGGCGAAATCGAATGGGTACTGCATGTGTCCTCCCCTAGCACGCAAATGCTAATGCTTCTTATGTGGAGGTGTGACGCAGCAGATTCAGGAATTACCGGACGCTCGCGAAAATAATAATCAGCGCACGATCAGCCAGCGTCCGGCGAGGGAATCGGCGCGCAATTTCTGGCTGTTGAGCAGGGCGTCGAGGGCGTTGTCGGCCTGGTCGAGGTTGAAGCTGCCACTGACCAAGCGCTGTCCGGCAGCGGCGTCGAGCAGCAGCAAGGATTGGCCTTGATAGTCGGCCAGTCGCTGCAGGACCTCGCGCAGCGGCACATCGCGGACCCGCAACTGACCGTCGCGCCAGGCCAGCAGGCGTTCGGCATCCACCGCCTGCGGCGGATCGATCTGCTCGCCGTGCACCGTCAGGCGCTGGCCGGGCGTGAGGACCTGGGTTTGCGCGCCGGCGAGCACCTGCACCTTGCCGCTCTCCAGCACCACTTCATCGACCCCGTCGCCGCGCGCGACCGAGAACCGGGTGCCGAGTACCCGCACCTGGGCGTCATCGACGTTGACCACGAACGGCCGACCATCGTGTTTCACCTCAAGGAACAGTCGCCCCTGGCGCAGGTGCAGCGTTCGAATCGCGCCGTCCAGTTCGACATCCACCGCGCTGTTGCTGTCCAGGCGCAGTTGCGAGCCGTCGGCGAGGGTGAAGCTGCCGCGTTCGCCAGCGTGGGTGGCGTAGTCGCTGTTCAGGCGTTGCAAGGCCGGCCATTGCAACCAGGCGACACCCGCCGCCAGCAGCAGGCAGGCCGCGGTCGCCAGCCGAGGCCAGCGCTTGCCACGCACGCGCTCGGCCTTGCGCACCCGCCGCGCCGGCAGTTCAAGCACCTGCCACAGCGACTCGACTTCGGCGAACGCCCGCGCGTTGTCCGGCGCCTCGCGCCACTGCTCGAAAGCCTGCCGCTCGGCCGCGCTCAGGTCCTCGGCGCGCAGCCGGGTGAACCAGTCCAGCGCTTGTTGCGCGGGATCGGCGGCGAGGTCGGCGGGAGAGGGTGGGACGGTCATGACGATTCGGTCTGGTTGCGCGCATGCAGAGCGGCGGCTGCGCAGTGGCTCAAGGCTTTGTTCAGGTGGCGCTCGACGGCGCGATGCTCCAGGCCCAGTTTTGCGGCGATGTCCTTGTAGCTCATTTGCTCGACCCGGGCCAGCAGAAAAACCTCGCGGGTCGGCGAGGGCAGGCCGTCGATCAGCCGCTCCAGATGCGCCAGGGTGTTGCCCGCCACGGCGCTGCGTTCCGGGCTGGTTTCGGTGAGCAACTGTTCCAGCGCCTGCTCGTCATTGACCCCACGCACCTGGTTGCGGCGGGCGTGGTCGATGCTCAGGTTGCTGGCGATGCGGTACAGGAAGGCGCGCAGGTTGCCGACTTCGCCGCGCTCGCTGTGCATCAAGCGGATGAAGGCGTCCTGCAGCAGGTCGCTGGCGGTCTCGCGGCAGCGCGTGCGACGGGTGAGAAAGGCCATCAGTTCGCTGCGGTGGCGCTGGTAGAGCCCCGCCAGGCTTCGGTCTTCCTGATCCTCGGACATGCTGGGCGCCGCGCAGGTGAAATGAGCGGCGATGCTAGCGTTATTGAGAATTATTCACAAGCAGCCGTTCGGCAAAAAGAATAGTGCGCTTGCTAACGATTTCGCCATAATCGGAGCCTTTCCTGCCCTCCGATGGATGTTGTCCCATGTCCTCAAGTACCGCCGCGCCAACCGCGTCCGCTGCCAGCCAGAGCAGCCCGCTGGTGATGCGCATCATTGCCGCCTGCGCCTTGGCGCACCTGATCAACGACCTGATCCAGGCGGTGCTGCCGTCGATTTATCCGCTGCTCAAGGCCAACTATGACCTGAGCTTCGCCCAGGTCGGCCTGATTACCCTGACCTTCCAGATCACCGCCTCGCTGCTGCAACCGGCGGTGGGTTTCTACACCGACCGCAAGCCGATGCCCAACCTGCTGCCGCTCGGTACGTTGTGCACGTTGGTGGGCATCGTGATGCTGGCGTATGTCGGCAGCTTCGCGATGATCCTGCTGGCCGCCGGGCTGGTGGGCATCGGCTCCTCGACCTTCCACCCGGAAACCTCGCGGATCGCCCGGCTCGCCTCGGGCGGCCGCTATGGCCTCGCCCAGTCGACTTTCCAGGTCGGCGGCAACGCCGGTTCGGCGTTCGGCCCGCTGCTGGCGGCGGCGATCATCATTCCGTTCGGCCAGGGCAACGTCGTGTGGTTCGGCCTGTTCGCCGTGGCCGCGGTGATGGTGACCTACGGCCTGAGCCGCTGGTATCGCGAGCACCTGAACCTGTTCAAGGCCAAGGCCGGCCAGGCCGCGACCCACGGTTTGTCACGCGGGCGGGTGATCAGCGCGCTGGTGGTGCTGGGGCTGCTGGTGTTCTCCAAGTACTTCTACATGTCCAGCCTGACCAGCTACTACACCTTCTACCTGATCGAGAAGTTCGACCTCTCGGTGGGCAGTTCGCAACTGCACCTGTTCCTGTTCCTCGGCGCGGTGGCGGCCGGCACCTTCTTCGGCGGGCCGATCGGCGACCGCATCGGCCGCAAGGCGGTGATCTGGTTCTCCATCCTCGGCGTGGCACCGTTCACGTTGGCGCTGCCCTACGCGGACCTGTTCTGGACCAGCGTGCTCAGCGTGATCATCGGCTTCATCCTCGCCTCGGCGTTCTCGGCGATCGTGGTGTACGCGCAAGAACTGGTGCCGGGCAATGTCGGCATGATCGCCGGGGTGTTCTTCGGCCTGATGTTCGGCTTCGGCGGCATCGGCGCGGCGCTGTTGGGTTACCTCGCGGATATCCACGGCATCGAGTACGTCTATTACCTGTGCTCGTTCCTGCCGCTGCTGGGGATTCTGGCGATCCTGCTGCCGTCGACGAAGAAGCGCTGACAGGTCTGAAGCGCCACGTTACGCCGGATTTGCCCGGTTGGGCTCCGATCCAGTAACGTGGCGCTTTGCAATCTCCCGGTTGTTCTCCGAAGTAGCCCCTATGCCCAACGCCTCCGATCCTGAGCCACTCCCCGAAGCACAGGAAGTCCTGCGCCTGCGGGAAATCATCGCGCACAACTCCGACTGGCTCTGGGAAGTGGACAGCCAGGGCCGCTACACCTTCTGTTCCGAGCACAGCCGACAGATGCTCGGCTTTGCCCCGAGCGAGGTGCTGGGCAAGACACCGTTCGATTTCATGCCGCCGGACGAAGCCGCGCGGGTCGGGGCGATCTTCGGCGGGATCGTGGCCGAGCAACGTCCTTTCGCCGGATTGATCAACCGCAATATCCGCTCCGATGGCCGCCTGGTGGTGCTGGAAACCAGCGGCGTGCCGCTGTTCGACGCGCAGGGCACCTTCACCGGCTACCGCGGCATCGACCGTGACGTCACGCCCGGCATCGGCCCGCTGGACCGCCGCGAAGTGCAACTCGAAGCGCTGTACGCCGCGGCTTCCGTGGCGTTGGGCCTGGTGGACCGGCAGGGCGTGCTGGTCAACGTCAACCGTGCGCTCGGCCAACTGCTCGGCGGCGATGCCACGCAATTGGTCGGGCAACCGCTGCCCGCGCTGCTGCCCGTCGAGCAACTGGACCTGGCGCAGTGCCTCGCGGAACTGGAGCGCGACCAGGCGCTGGCGGACCGCGAACTGGACTGGAAGGGCCACACGTACCTGATGAAAATCCGCGCGGTGCGCGACCTCGACCACGAAGTCCTCGGCATGACCCTGGCCCTCAGTGACATCACCGAGCAATGCCTGATGCGCCAGGCCCTGGCCGAAAGCAATGCGCAACTGGCCCAGGCCAATGCCCGCCTGCAGGCCCTGGCCAGCGAAGACTTCCTCACCGGCCTGCCCAACCGCCGGCGCTTCGACGAAGCGCTGTTGCAGGAGAAGGCGCGCTCCCGCCGCGAAGGCCGGCCGCTGTCCCTGCTGATGGTGGATGTCGATCAATTCAAGGTGTTCAACGACCACTATGGCCATCAGGCCGGCGACGAGTGTCTGCGCAAGATCGCCATGTTGCTCGGCCAGTCCTTGCTGCGTCCGGGGGATCAAGTCTGCCGTTATGGCGGCGAAGAGTTCGCGGTGATCCTCCCCGACACCGACGCCCATGGCGCGCGCACCGTCGCCCGCGAGCTGTGCCAGGAAATCTACGACGCCAACCTCAGCCATGCCGCCAGCCCCATGGGGCGGGTGACCCTGAGCATCGGTTGCGCCAGCTACGACCCCGACCGCCCCGGCGACAGCGTTGCCCTGACCTCATTGCTCAGCGTCGCGGACCTCGCGCTGTACCGCGCCAAGCAAGAAGGCCGCAATCGTTTGGTGGTGGGAACGGCGCCTGATGAAGAAGCCTTGCCGTCGCGGCTGTCGTGACCCCGGCGCCATGCCCGACCAGTGGCTGATTGACGGCACCGAAGCCCATGGCCTAGAGTGCCGGCCCTTTCCTATCCCCTTGCTGTAGCCCGACCATGAACCGCGTCAACTGCCACCTCATCGCTCAACAGCCCGCCGTCCGGGCCGTTCGTCGTGACTGGCCGAGTGACACGGTGCTCAAGCGCCGGCGCAGCGTGCTGTTCGCCTTCACCTTCTCGCCACACACCATCGCCGCCTGACCTTCGCGGGCCGTCGTGGTCCGTTCGTCTTCTGTCATCGAGCGTGTTGCGCCCGCGCGTGAGCCCTTTGCCTCGCGCGCCGGTGGTTGTGGAGTGAGTCATGAACAAGCGTTTTCTCGTCGGTCTGTTGTTTGTCGTTTCCATCATCGGTTTCAGCCTCGGCGCGACCCTGCCGCTGGTTTCGCTGCGCCTGCTCGATGCCGGGGCCAGCAGCCTGCAGATCGGCGTTCTGTCCGCCGCGCCCGCGGCCGGCATGATGCTGTCGGCCTTCATGGTCGACGCCTGCTGCCGGCACCTGACCCGGCGCATGATCTACCTGCTCAGCTTCAGCATCTGCGCCCTCAGTGTCGGGTTGATCGAGTGGGCGTTCTCGTCGATCTACCTGCTCGGCGCGTTGCGCCTGGGCCTCGGGCTCGGCATGGGGGTGGCGATCATCCTCGGCGAATCCTGGGTCAATGAACTGAGCGAAGAACACAACCGCGGCAAGGTCATGGCGCTGTACGCCACCGCCTTCACCGGTTGCCAGATGCTCGGCCCGGCCATGCTGTCGCTGCTCGGCGCGCAGGGGCCGTGGCTGGTCGTGATGGTGTCGGTGGGGTATGCGCTGGCGCTGGCGTGCATCGTCTGGACGGTGCCGAACGATCATGTCGAGCATGGCGACGAGGGCGAAAAGAGCTTCTCCCTCGCCGGCTTCTTCCGCGTCGCGCCCGCGCTGTGCATGGGCGTGCTGTTCTTCTCGTTCTTCGACGCGGTGATCCTCTCGCTGCTGCCGGTGTACGCCACCAACCACGCTTTTGCGGTGGGCGTGGCGGCGTTGATGGTGACGGTGATTCTGACCGGCGACATGCTGTTCCAGTTGCCCATCGGCTGGCTTGCCGACCGCTGCGAGCGGACCCTGGTGCACCTGGTGTGCGGCGTGGTGGCGATGCTGATCGGCCTGGCATTGCCGTGGCTGATCCAGGTGCAGTGGCTGTTGTGGCCGGCGCTGGTGTTGCTCGGGGCGGTGGCGGGCGGGGTGTATACCCTGGCGCTGGTGCTGATCGGGCAGCAGTTCAAGGGGCAGGACCTGGTGACCGCCAATGCCAGTGTCGGATTGCTCTGGGGCGTGGGCAGCCTGATCGGGCCGTTGGTAAGCGGCGCGGCGATGGACGTCGCACCGCACGGCTTGCCGATGGCGCTGGCGGTAATGGCGGCGCTGTTCGTGTGCTTTGCGCGGTCGGCGAATCGCAAGGCGTATCGAGTGTCGGTGGCGGAGTGAGGGTTTGGGGGGGCGGTTCGGGGCCACCAGGCGCGAGCCGATAGATCTTGAGGGCGCTGCAGATCTGTTGGCTAGCGAATCAAAATACCCCGCAACAACACCCCCAACGCCTCACTAGCCTGAGCCAGGCGTTCATCCCCCGCTTCGCTTTCGGCGATCCACACCGCCGCTTCGGCCAGGCTGCCGTAGATCAACCGCGCCAGCGCCCGCGGGTCCAGTGCCACGACGATTTTCTCCTCGATCAACTGCTCGATCAGCACCTGCATCGACGCAATGCAATGCTGCTGTGAATCCGCCGAGGCACCGCCCAGCACGGCGCGGGCATCGCGCAGGACGATGCGCTGGATTTCCGGTTCCAGGGCCATTTGCAGATACACCTCACACCGCGTGCGGAAGCCTTCCCAGGTGTCTTCGGCGGTGTCGGAAATAACGTTCAGGCGCTCATCCATTTCCGCGTCGATCTGCTCGACCACCGCCGCCAGCAGACCTTTCTTGTCGCCGAAATGATGGTAGAGCGCGCCCCGGGTCAGGCCCGCCTGTGCGGTGAGTTCGTCCATCGACGCGGCGGCGTAGCCGGTTTCGCTGAACGCCTTGCGGGCTGTGGCCAGCAGGGCGGCACGGGTTTCTTCCATTTCGGCGCGGGTACGGCGGGCCATCCGTTTCTCCTTGAAGAGGGACTTTACATACGCTGCGTATGTAAATAGGCTTTTATTCATACGAGCCGTATGTATTTTTCCCGTCGCCTGCCGCAATGGCAAGCGCGAGGTGCCAAGGAGCGCAACATTGAACAATCCTTATCGATCGCTTTTTGACCAGCCCGGCACACGGGCCTTTGTTTTGGCCGGTCTGCTGGCGCGCCTCGCGTTGCCCATGACCGGCATCGGCATCATCACCCTGCTGGCGCAACTGCGCGGCAGCTACGCGCTGGCCGGGGCGGTGTCGGCGACCGTCGTGCTGACTTACGCGCTGCTGTCGCCGCAGATTTCCCGGCGGGTGGATCGTCACGGGCAGCGCCGGGTGTTGCCACTGGCGACCGCGATCAGCGTGCTGGGCATGGCCTTGTTGCTGCTCGGTAGCGGCTGGCCGCTGGGCGACTGGAGCCTGTTTCTCGGCGCCGCGCTGAGCGGCTTCATGCCGAGCCTGTCGGCGATGGTGCGGGCACGCTGGACGGCGCTTTATCGCGGGCAGCCGCAGTTGCAGACGGCGTATTCGCTGGAAACCGTGCTCGATGAAGTGAGCTTTATCGCGGGGCCGCCGCTGTCGGTGGGGTTGTGTGTGGCGTGGTTCCCGCAGGCCGGGCCTTTGGCGGCAGCGCTGTTGCTGGTGATCGGTGTGCTGGCGCTGGTGGCGCAGCGCGGCAGCGAGCCGCCTGTGCTGGCGGCGGAGGAGGCGGGGCACGACAGCGGTTCGGTGATTGGTCTGGGCGAGGTGCGCCTGCTGACGCTGCTGATGGTGGCCATGGGTGTGATCGTCGGTACCGTCGATATCGTCAGCGTCGCCTTCGCCGCGGCACTCGGACAACCGGCCGCCGCGAGCCTGGTGCTGTCGGCCTATGCGTTGGGTTCGTGTGTGGCGGGGCTGGTATTCGGCGCGCTGCGCTTGAATCAGCCGCTGCACCGCCTGTTGCTGCTGGGCGGCCTGGCGACGGCGGCGACGACGGTGCCGTTGTCGCTGGTTGGCGGTATTGCGACGTTGATTGCCGCGGTGCTGGTGGCAGGGGTGTTCTTCGCGCCGACGATGATCGTGGCGATGTCGCTGGTGGAGCGGGTGGTGCCCGAACAGCGGCTGACCGAAGGCATGACCTGGCTGCTGGCTGGTTTGAATGTCGGCGTGGCGGCGGGCGCGGCGTTGTCCGGGCAGGTGCTGGACGAGGGCGGGGCGCGGGCTGGATTCGCGGTGGCGCTGGCGGCGGGCGGCGCGGTGCTGCTGGTGGCGGTGTTGGGGTACTGGCGGTTGCGCGAGCGTCAGACGGCGCCGGCCTGAGCCCGCCTCACTTGTGCGACAGGATCGCCCCGATCAACCCCGGAAAACGCCCGTCCAGCGCGTCGAGGCGCAGGGAGTTCATATGCGTGGTGCCGACCGAACGGGTCTGCACCAGGCCGGCGTCACGCAGCACACGGAAGTGATGGGACATGCTCGACTTCGGTCGCCCGCCGTCGAGTTCGCCGCAGGTGGCTTCCGTGACACTGGCCAGGCAGCGAACGATTTCCATGCGAACAGGGTCACTCAGAGCGTAGAGGATACGTTCGAGTACGAAGTCTTTGGGGTCGGGGTGTTTGTAGGCGCGCATGGTGCTGATGATAACGGAGGCTTCACTAAATGCCATAGTTCGAATACTATCGAACAATCGTATCAAAACCTGTCGGAGCCTCCTGCATGTCCAAACTTTTCCAACCCTACACCTTGAAAGACCTCACCCTGCGCAATCGCATCGCCATTCCACCGATGTGCCAGTACATGGCCGAAGACGGCATCGTCAACGATTGGCACCACGTTCACTACGCCAGCATGGCTCGTGGCGGCGCCGGCCTGGTGGTGGTCGAGGCGACTGCCGTGGCGCCTGAAGGCCGCATCAGCCCCGGTTGCGCCGGTATCTGGAGCGACGCGCACACCCAGGCGTTCGTGCCGGTGGTAAAGGCCATCAAGGCCGCAGGTTCGGTGCCGGGCATCCAGATCGCCCACGCCGGCCGCAAGGCCAGCGCCAATCGTCCGTGGGAAGGTGACGACCACATCGCCGAAGACGACGCCCGTGGCTGGCAGACCATCGCGCCGTCGGCCATCGCCTTCGGTCACCACCTGCCGAAAGTACCGCGGGAAATGACCCTGGACGACATCGCCCGGGTCAAACAGGAATTCGTCGACGGTGCCCGTCGCGCCCTTGAAGCCGGCTTCGAGTGGATCGAACTGCACTTCGCCCACGGTTACCTGGCGCAAAGCTTCTTCTCCGAACACTCCAACCAACGCACCGACGCCTACGGCGGCAGCTTCGACAACCGCAGCCGTTTCCTGCTCGAAACCCTCGCCGCCGTGCGTGAAGTCTGGCCTGAGCACCTGCCGCTGACCGCGCGTTTCGGCGTGATCGAATACGACGGTCGCGACGAGCAGACCCTCAGCGAATCCATCGAACTGGCCCGCCGCTTCAAGGCCGGTGGCCTCGATCTGCTGAGCGTCAGCGTCGGCTTCACCATCGCCGAAACCAACATCCCGTGGGGCCCGGCGTTCCTCGGTGAAATCTCCCGCCGTGTGCGTGACGAAAGCGGCCTGGCGGTCACCTCCGCGTGGGGCTTCGGTACGCCGCAACTGGCGGAAGAAGCGGTGAGTTCGCGCCAACTGGATATCGTCTCGGTGGGCCGCGCTCATCTGGCCGATCCGCATTGGGCGTATTTCGCGGCCAAGGAATTGGGCGTGGAGAAGGCGTCGTGGACCTTGCCGGCGCCTTACGCGCATTGGCTTGAGCGTTATCGCTGAGTCCGAGCGCACGACCTGCCTGCCGGCTTCTATCGCTGGCACGCAACCCACCGATGCTGTAGGAGCGAGCTTGCTCGCGAAGGACGATGCGCGAGCCCAGGTGCTGCCCGTAACTTCACCGGCAGGCTCGCTGCATCCAATGGATAAACGAACAAAACCCAAGCCCAAACCCAAAGATCACCCCACCGCATGCAGCGGCAACACACCCCCCACCTGACGCTCCCATAGCCGTCGATACGCACCCTCGGGCCGCGACAGCAGTTCCTCGTGCGAACCGTCCTCAATGATCTGCCCATTATCGAAAAACAGAATCCGGTCCAGTTGCGCCACCGTGGACAGGCGGTGGGCGACGACGAGTACGGTCTTGTCGCGCATGACGTCGGTCAGCGTGTCCTGGATGGCCTGCTCAGTGATGGAGTCGAGGCTCGCGGTCGCTTCATCCATGATCAGGATCGGCGCGTTCTTGATGATGATCCGCGCGATCGCGATGCGTTGCCGTTGCCCACCCGACAGCCGCACGCCACGCTCACCCACCAGCGAGTGGTAGCGCTTGTCCATTTTCTCGATGAAGTCGTGGGCATGGGCTTGCCGCGCCGCGGACTCGACCGCCGACTCGCTGGCGTCTGGATCGCCATAGCGGATGTTGTCCAGCAGGCTGCGGTGGAACAGGCCCGGTTCCTGTGGAATCAGGCCGATCTGCGAATGCAGCGAGTGCTGGGTGAACTGGCGGATGTCCTTGCCGTCGATGCTGATCACGCCTTGCTGCGGATCGTACTGACGCAGCAGCAGGTTGAGCAGCGACGACTTGCCCGACCCGGAATAGCCCACCAGGCCGACCCGCTGTCCGGCGGGGATCACCAGATTGAGGTTGTGGAACAGAACCTGGCCGGGCTGATAGCCGAAGCTGAGGTTGCGGATTTCAATGCTGCCCGCGGCGATTTTGATCTCGCGCGCCTGTTCGCTGTCGACGATCTCGTGGGGCACGACGATGGTCCTGACGCCGTTTTCGATGTTGCCGAAGTATTCGAACAGGTCGAGAAAGCGCCGGCTGATGTTGCGCGCTTCGGCGATCACCACGAACGACAGCGTGGTGCTCATGACGAACTCGGGCACGCCGATCACGCCCTCGCGCCATTGCCACAGGGCAAAGCCCAGCAGGCCAATTTTCAGCACCAGTGAGGCACTGGTCTGGAACAGCACGATCTTCTCGTTGAAGCCCCAGGCGCGCCGCGCGGCGTCCACTTCGCGGGAGAGGAATTGCTGCAGGTGGGCCCGTTCGAAACCGATGCGGGCGAACAGGCGCACCGCGGTCAGGTTGCTCACGGCGTCGACCACGCGGCCGGTGGTTTCGCTGCGGGCGGCGGAAAACAGCCGGGAATACGGCTGGCAGCGCCGCGCCAGCACGTAGGACAGCAGCACGAAGGCGATGGACCAGACGAAGGTGAAGCCGGCCAGCAACGGGCTGGCGCCGGCGAGAATGATCACCGCCACGGCCATGGTCACCAGCACCGGCATCACGTCGAAGATCAGCGCCCACAGGGTCATGTTGACGCCCATCGACGTTTCCGAGATGCGGTTGGCCAGGGAACCGGCGAAGTTGCTGCCGATGTAGCGCTGGGAGTGGTGTTGCAGGTAGGCGAACAGGTGGGCGGTGACGCGGGTGCGCTGTAGCGGCGCCACGTGCACGCGGCAGAAACCGGCGACACGGCCAAACACCAGTTCGCCCAGATTGAGCGCCACGAACAGGATCAGCGGCGGCCAGACGGCATTGAGGTCGCGCGGGCCGGAAAAGTCGTGGCTGAGCGCGCCGACCACCTGACCCAGCGCCAGCGACACGGTGACGCCGCAGGCCGAGGAGAGGATTTGCAAAGTCACGATCAGCAAATACCAACCGAGAAAGTGCCGTGCGAATTGCAGGGTGAAGCGAAACGGACTCGAAGCCAGTGTGGGGATATGCGAGTCGGGAACCGTGGTCGACGTCATGGAAGTCCTTGGATTCAAACAGGCCGGATGACCGGTTCTGGCAGGCAGCGCCGCCCTCGCCGGGAGGGCTGGCGCTTTCAGTGAGGGTCAGGCCAGTTTCGGCGCGGGCCAGTCGCGGGTCTTGTAGGTGTCATCGCCCGGGCGGTAGCGCACCGTCCCGGCAAGGTGACGTTGCTGACCGACCAGCAGCACGCTGTTCACTTCGGTCTGTTCGCCGGCGAGGCGTTGCGCTTCTTTTTCACGCATGCCGTCCAGCCCCAGGTCGAGCTGTTTGCCGAACCACAGCGTGAGGTAGGAATGGTCGATATAGACGTTCTCGGTGATCGCATGCAGCAACACGCTCAGCCCCTGGCGCGCTTCGAGAATCCAGTACACATAGCGCTCGAAATCTTCCTTGAGCAGGGCAAAGCGGAACATCGGCGTCGGGTGCAGGCCGTTGGATTGATCCAGCCAGCGGTAGTCCCAGATCTTGAAGCGGTCCTGCAGTTCTTCGTTCAGGCGCTCGGCGATGTGGCGGGTGTCTTCGGAGAAGTAGATGTGGCTGTGCCAGGCGACGATTTCGTCGATTTCGGCGGGGACATCGGGTACGGCAACGCGTTGTGTGGTCACGGTCATGGTGGGCTCTCGATCAGGTCAGGTCAGTCAGGTTCACGCCTTTGCTGCGCAGCAGCCGGGCAGGGTTGTGGAAAAAGATGTCGCGTTGCGCGGCGGCATCCAGCGGGGTCCGCCGGATGTTTTCGATCACCTCGCGGGTGTCGGCGAACGGCGCGTAGTCGGTGCCGAACACGATGTGCTCGTGGCCCAGCACGCGGGCTACATGGGTGATGGCTTCAGTGCCGCGGCCGGCGGCGCCGGTGTCGAACGTCAGGCGTGCCAGGCGCTTGCGGAGGTCGGTGGCGCCGTAGCGTTCCGGCGCGGCGAGGAACTGCTCCAGCAGGTTGGCGAAGGTGCCGGAACCGCCCAGCATGGCGAACTGCACGGTGATGTCCTGGAACTCGTCGAGCAGGTCGGTGAACAGCAGCGTGAACACCGCGTTGGCGAATCCGCTGGCGGTGGCGACCGCCGAACGGACGGCCGCGATATCCCGGGCGTCAGGCGCGGGCGGCTGGCCGCTGATGCTGGCGTGGCCATTGCCGGTATGCAGGTAGAGGTGCGAGCGGTGTTTTTGCGCTTCGACCAGCAGTGGCCGGATGTGCGCCGCCGCTTCGCTGGAGGCGAACACGTTCACCGGCAGCACGGCGCCGATCAGGCCCCACTGCTCATGGGCGCGGGCCAACTCGTCGACGGACCAGCCGATGTCCGAGGTGGACAGCGCGGCCACGGCGGAGAAACGGGCGGGGTGCTCGCGCACCAACTGGCCCAGGTCCTTGTTGTAGGCCTGCCACAGTTCAAGCGCTTCGCCGGGCGCGGAAAGCGGGTCGACGCCCAGGGTGGTAGGCCACGAGATGAGCTGGTGAACGATGCCCGCCGAGGCCAGGTGTTCGAGGCGCAGGTCGAGGTCGAACCATTGCGGTCCCAGGTCGAAGCGTGCCGGCAGGGCATCGTCGACGCCGCGCACCAGGGCCACCGGCCCGGAGCTTGCGCGTTCGATTCGGACACCCTGGCGGCGCTCGCTCAGCAGGCGGGTGACGGTGGGGGAAAACCAGTGGCTGTGCAGGTCAATTTTCGGTTCAGGCATGTGAAATTCCTTGAGCGTTGCTCACAGGGTTTGTTGCCAGAGCGCCCGTAGCCGGGGCACCCACTCTTTGAGGCCGCGCGCGGTTTCCTGCGGGCTCAGCATGGTGTGCCGGGCCTGCTCCGCTGCCGGGGCGGGCAGGCCCGGTGGCAGTGGCGCGTCCGGCATGTTGCCCAGCGAGAACGCCTCGCTGGCGAGCAGCGCCTGGGCGTCGGGGGTCATCAGCCAGGTGAGCAGCAGGCGCGCGGCGTTGGGGTGGGCGGGCTGGCGCACCAGCCCCTGGCCGAACGGCACCAGCAAGGTGAAGTCCGCCGGGTAGTCGATGGCGATGGGCACGCCCAGCCGCTGCTGTCGCATCAGCGGCGGCAGGTAGGCCCACGGATTCAATGCGCGGCGCCCCTGCGCGAGGCTGATGACGCCGGCTTCCTGGGCGCCGCCGGCACCGCCGCGATCACGCAGCGCGGTCAGTTGCTCGACGCCGATACGCTGCTGCACCAGCAGTTGCAGCAAGGCCACGTCGGTGGTGCCCGCGCCGCCGCCCGGCGCGCCGTATTCGAAGCTGTTGCGCCATTTGTCGGCCAGCAGTTGTTCGAGGTCGGTCGGCAGCGACTCCTCGCCAACGCGCTGGGTGTTGTAGCCAAGGCCGTAGACCTTGTTGAAGGTGAACCAGACCTGGTCCTTGTAGTGCCAGCGCGTATCCAGGTCGTCCGCGGTCGGCGGACGCCAGCCTTCCAGGTAGCCGCGGTCGGCGATGCCCATGACCACGTTGACCGGTTGGCTGATCAGGTCGCCGTAGTGCGCGCCGGTGACTTTCTCGACGTCGAGACGGTCGGTCACCGCAGTTGGCGACAGGTGCATGTAGGTCACCCGGATGCCGGGGAAGGCTTGGGCGAACCTCGACCACAGCGGCTGCCACTCGTAGTCCATGGCCGCCTGGTAAACCACCACCTGATGCTCGCCGGCCTTGAGCGCTTCGCGGTACAGCGACTCCATGGCCGCCCGTTGCGAGGCACTGCCGGTCAGTTCGCGGGTGCGTTGGGTCGCTTCCTCATCGCTGAATGCGCCTTGCCGGGTGCCCAGCGCGAACACCCCGGCCAGGGCGGCGACCACCAGCGTCAGGCGCAGGCTGTAAGGCAGGCGCTTCATGCGGCCTCCCGCTCGGCGGGTGTGGCGGCGGTGTCGTGCGAGGGCTGTTCGTCCCGTGGCATCACCACTGCGGCGCCAGGCTGGATCAGCACATGCACGGAGCGCCCGGACACCGACTCGCGGGTATGCGCTGACGTGCCCCAGACATCCAGCGCCAGGGTCACGGCCAGCGTCCGGTCTTCGACCACCACCTGGGCGAGGTAGCGGTCCCCGGCGTAGGTGACCTGCGAAAGGATGCCGGTCAGCAGGGTGGCGTTGTCGGGCACCGGATGGTCCAGCGGCACCGCGACGATCTGCGCGGCCCGCAGTGCCAGCCACACCGGCGTTTCGGCGGCGAGGCCGGTGGGATTGCTGGAGACAAGCTGCAAGTCGCTGCCGGCGAGGGCAACGTGAGCCAGCTCGCCCGAGGTCTTGCTGATATGGCCGCGCAGCAGGTTTTCGAAGCCGACGAACTCGGCGACGAAATGAGTGCGCGGTGTCAGAAAGATTTCGCTGGGCGTGCCGATCTGCTCCAGCCTGCCGGCATTCATCACCGCGATGCGGTCAGCCAGCGCCAGGGCCTCGGCATGGTCGTGGGTCACATACACCGCGGTGTAGCCCAGTTCGTCATGAATGCGCCGCAAATCCTGACGCAGGCGAATGCGCAATTGCGCATCCATGTTCGACAGCGGCTCGTCGAACAGCATCAGGGCCGGGCGGGCCACCAGCGCCCTGGCCAGGGCCACGCGTTGTTGCTGGCCGCCGGACAACTCGGCCGGGTAACGGTCGGCGTAGCCTTCGAGGCCCACCAGTTGCAGCGCTTCGATGACCTGGCGGTGTTGCTCATCGCCAAGGCGGGTGCGGGTCTTGAGCGGGTAGGCGACGTTCTGCCTGACCGTCATGTGCGGCCACAGCGCGTAGTTCTGGAACACCATGCCGATGTTGCGTTTTTCCGGCGCGACGAACAGGCCCTGTTGCGTATCGGCCACGGTTCGATCACCCAGCAGGATTTGCCCGGCGTCGGGTTCTTCCAGGCCGGCGATGCAGCGCAGCGTGGTGGTTTTGCCACAGCCGCTGGGGCCGAGCAGGACGAAGAATTCGCCGTCCTCGATGTGCAGGTCGAGGTGTTCTATGGCATTGACGCGCCCGTCGAAGGCTTTGCGTACATGGTTGAGGGTCACGCTGCTCATGTTCAAAAGCCTCCCGACGTGCCGGCGGTCAGACCGAGGGCACGTTGTTTGTTGCGGTGATTGTTGAGGTGGCGCGCGCGGCGAAAGGCCCACAGGGTCAAAAGGCTCGCGCCCCAGAGCGCGACCGAAAACGCCATCAGCACCATCAGCAGGGCGGCGGCCATGCTGTAGTCGCCGGCGCTTTGCAGGTTGTAGGTGATGACCGCCAGCGTGTTCACGCCGGGGGACTTGAGCAGCAGCGGCACTTCCAGGTTGCCGGAGACCATCAGCGCGCTCATGAACCAGCCGGCAATGAAACTGGGCGCGGCGAGCGCCAGGACGATCTCGAAGAAGGTCTGCACGGGCCCGGCGCCGGTCATGCGCGCGGCCTCGGACAGCGACGGGGCAATCTGCGAGGTTGCCGACAGCGCGATCTGGCTGGCGAAGGGCATGGCGGTGACGATCAGCGCCAGGGCCACCAGCCAGATGGAACCGTACAACTGGGCGAACGCCGGGATGCTCAGCCAGGCCCACGAAATCGCCACGGTGGTGACCACGCCGGGCATGGCCAGCGGAATCAGGGTGGCGAAGCGCAGCGCCGCCTGGCTGCGGCGGCCCAATTGCCGGGCCAGGGTGGCGACGCTGAACGCGAGGGTCATGACCACGGCGCCGACGATCACCCCCAGCACCAGCGTCACCCGGATCGCTTCGATCACTCGCGGCTGTTCCAGAACACTGGCGTAGCGGGCCAGCGACAAGCCGCTGTAGACCCCGGGGTAAGGCTGGATGGAGGAGAACGCCAACGCCCCCAGCGGCAAGACGAATGACACCAGCAAAAACAGCACCACCAGCGTGGAAATCACGGCGCGCAGGCCGCGCAGGCGCAGCAGCCGGGCCCGGGAAAACTTGCCGCTGACTGACACGAAACCCTTGCGCCCCAGCACCCGCAATTGCCCCATGTAGATCAGCGCGACGAACGCGACGAACAGGCTCGACAGGATGCTCGCCTGGGCATAGTCGGCGGGGCCGGCGCCACCGCCCAGCAGGTTCAGCAGCAAGGTGGCAATCACCACGATGTTGTCGGGGCCGCCGAGGATCAGGATCGGTTCGAACACTTGCAGGCCGGCAATGATCCCGAGCAAGGCGACGCTGGTCAGCGCCGGCGCGAGGCTGGGCAGATTGACGCTCAGGAAGGTGCGCAACGGCCCGGCGCCGGACAGGTAGGACGCCTCGTCATGCGAGCTGTCCAGCGCCCGGAATGCGCCGGCGATAAACAAGTAGGTCAGCGCGACCTTCTTGAGGATCAGGACGGTGTAAATGCCCCACCAGCCTTGGATGTTCAGCCAGGGCGTGTCGATACCCAGCCCGTGGCGCAGGGCATCGTTGAGCAGGCCGGTCCACGGGTTGGCCAGTTGGGTGAACGCGATGGCGTAGAAGATCCCGGGCGTGACGAACACCAGCAGCATGCTCGGCATGATCCAGCGCCGGACCCGCAAGTCGGTGCGCTCGCTGATAAACGCCAGGCCGATGGCCAACAGCAGCGAGGCCGCGGTACTGACCAGCGCGATCTTCACCGAAGCCCAGACCGCCGCGAGCATGCCGGGGTTGTGGAACGCCACTCGCCACGCGGCAACCGTCCACTCGCCCGGCAGAAACGGCGCCTTGCTGCGGAACGCTCCCACCACCAGCATGATCAGCGGCCAGACGAACAACACCGCGATCAGGCCGAGAAAGGGGATGAACCACGCGGTCTTCACCAGCGCGCGCGGGCTGGCCCGGTGTCCGCTCAGCCTCGCCAACTGGATAAAGAAACGCTGCGGCGGCGGGGCGCTCTGAATATCTCGATGCATGCTGCTGCTCCCCGTTTAGAACTGGTAGTTCACGCCGACGTAATAGAACGCGCCGGACGCCCCGGCGGGGGCGATGAAGCCGTAGCGGTTGATGCCGTTGACCTGATTGAACGACTTGTACTTCTCGGGATAGGTATCGAAGAGGTTGTTGGCGCCCAGGTTCAGGCCCAGTTCGCGGGTCAACTGGTAGCGCACGTCGAGGTCCACGACCCATTGCGCGCTGAAGGTCTGGTCCTGGCTGGCGAGGGTGGGGTGGTTGTAGGTGTACTCACCGAACCGGGTGGCCTGGACGTTCACGCCCCATTTGCCGAGGGTGTAGTCGCTGGACAGGATCAGCTTGTTTTCCGGTGTGCCGTTTTCCGGGTTGAGCAGCACATCGCGGGTGAACAGGGTGGTGCCCGTGCGGGTCGGCACGCTGCCCTGCTTCACGTTGCTCACCTTGGTGTCGGTGACACTGAAACCGGCGCCGAGATCCAGCCGTCCGAGTTCCTGCAGGTCCAGGCGATGCTTGAGTTGGGCATCGACGCCGCGGGTCTTGGTGTCATAACCGTTGGTGTAGAACGAGGCGCCGGTAAAGGCGCTCAGGCCGGCCTGGGCGAGGATGTCGCGCACGGCGGTGGAGCTGTTGTTGGCGGGGTCTTGCAGCGTCGAGGTCGCGAGGATGTTGCCGTCGATGTCGATGCGGTAGGCATCGATGGTCAGGGACGTGCGGTCGGTGGGGGTCCAGACGAAGCCGAGCGACAGGTTCTTGGCTTTTACCGCGTCCAGCGCCTTGGCGCCGAAGGCCGACACGGCGCTGTCGCCAGGGCGAAACAGGCGGGTGCGGCCTGGCGCGGCCGCGCCGCCGTCGAAGCTCCAGTTACCGGTGTAGGTGGTGGTCTGGGTCGACAGTTGGCCCAGGCTCGGGGCCCGGTAGCCAGTGCTGAAGGTGGAGCGCACGGCAAACTCAGGCGTGAAGGTGTAGCGCGCCGAGAGCTTGCCGTTAACCGTATCGCCAAAGTCCGAATAGTTTTCCGCACGCAAGGCGGTGCCCAGTTCGAGCTTTTCGGTCAGGTGGCCTTCGAGGCCCGCGTAGAGCCCGTAGACGTTGCGCGACAGGCTGCCGAGGTCGTCCGGGTTGATGCCGGCGATGTCCACGGCGCCAAACCGTGCGCGCTGCCCTGCACCCAGTTGTCCCGCGGGGATCAGCCCGCCGCCGTAGTCCCAGGATTGCTCGTCGCCGATCTCGTTGATGGCGAAGTTTTCATGCCGGTAGGCGACGCCGCCCGACAGGGTCCAGGGCGACGGCGCCCAACTGAAGTCCAGGTCGTGGTCCCAGTCGAGCGCCAGGTTGGTGGTCTTGCTCTCGCTGGCGCCGCGGTAGAAGTGCGTCGCCGAGGCCAGGCCGTAACTCGGGCTGAGGCTATTTTCCAGGTAACCCTTGACCTCGTTCTTGCCGTAGGACACCGACAGGTCGAAGTTGCCGAGCAGGTCGTCCGTGTATTTCAGGCCGGCGACCGCTGACTGGTCATAGCGCTTTTCCGACACCCGCGGCTGAAAGCCGTTGGGGTAAATCGCCTTGATGTTGTCTCGCGAGCTTGAGTAGTTGGGGTTCACATCGTTGATGTTGTTCGAGTAGCCGTAGTTGAGCGTGGTGTAGAGCCTGGCCTGGTCGTTCAGCCCCAGCTCGGCGTTGGCCAGCAGCGAGCCCTGTTCGCGTCCGCCCTGGCCCCAGCGCCCAGTCCTCAGGTCGCCTGCCGGGCCGGCGTTGACGTACTGGTGGTCGATGCCGCTGCGGTCCACCGGGTTGTTGCTCAGGCCATCGGCGCTGAGAGTGAGGAAGCCGTCGCCCGGCAGGCTGGTGCCCCACCAGCCGCTGGCGTTGCGGGTTTCGCCGTCGCCCTTTTTGTACTGGCCGTAGCGGCTCTGCAGGGCGCCGCCACTGTCGCGCTCCTTGAGCACGATGTTGAGGACGCCGGCGATGGCATCCGAACCGTACTGGGCCGATGCACCATCACGCAGGACTTCCACCCGCTCGATGGCGCTGATGGGAATGTTGTTCAGCTCCACCAGTTGATCGGCGCCCCACGGATCGACGCCTGACAGGCGCCCGGTGGGGTTGCGGCGTTTGCCGTTGACGAGGATCAGCGTGTAGGCGGGGCTCAGCCCGCGCAGCGAGGCGGCGCGCACCGCGCTGGTGCCTTTGGAGGCGTTCTGGCCCTGCGGAAAGTTGAACGATGGCACCAGTTGGGTAAGGGCCTGGTTGAGCGTGACGGCACCCGTGTTCTGGATTTGCTCGGGGGAGATCAGTTCCACGGGGGCCAGGCTTTTCAGGGCCGTGACGTCCTGGCGTCGGGTGCCGAGCGTCACCACGGTGGCCAGCGTCGTATCGGATTGCGCCGCCGGCGACGCACTGTGCGCCCGGGGGGCTTTGACCGGTTGCGCCGCTGCACGCTTCGCCCCGGCCAGGCTGATGACGATGGCTCCGCTGGGCGTGTAGTTGGCCTGCAGGCCGGTGTCGCGCAGGGCTCGTTCGATGGCCTGGTCGCGGCTGAGGTCGCCGCGGATGGCCGGGCTGTTCAAGCCTTCCAGCGAGGCCTGGTCGAAGGAGATCGGGGTGCGGGTCTGGTGAGAGATCGTCAGCAGCGTGTCGGCGAGCGGGCCCGCATCGATGGCGAAGTACTCGCGGCGCTGATCGGCTTTGGCGCTGTCTTCGGCAGCAGCGATTTCCGGCACTGCCGCGAGGCTCAGCATCAGCGCATAGGCGAGGGGGGCAAGGGCGAAGTTGCGGGTCTGTTTCGGCATTTCGAATTTCACTATTCACGGAGATGTAATCCTCCATGAGCAACTGCTTCAGTGAATTTTCATTTTTGCCCTAGATCGTTTTGGCTTATCGATAGAACCGGCTCAGGCGCGCTCGATGCTGATCCAGTACGCGCTGAAGCGCCGCACCCTGATGGGCAGTTGCTGTTCGAGCATTTCCAGGGACTGGTCGCTGTTGTCCAGCGGGTACAGGCCGCTGACGGTCAGGTCGGCAAGGCTGCTGTCGAGCCTGACGATGCCGGGGCGATAGCTGCGGATCGTCTCGACGACCTCGGCCAGAGGCTGGTTGCGCGCTTCCAGCCAGCCATCCAGCCAGGCCGCTTCGCCTCTCATCATCGGCTGCTGATGGACGATGGTGCTGTCGTCGAACAGCACGCTGCGGCGCGACTCGATGGTGACCACCGCGCCGCGCTCGGGCATCAGGCGCAGCGGCCCGTCGAGGGTGGCAATGCGCGTCGCATCGGGGTTTTGGCGAACCATCAGGCGCCCGCCGTTGCTCCTGATTACGCCTTGAGCCGTGCGCAGGACAAACGGTATGTGAGCGTCCTTGGCGACATCAAGCACCAGCTCGCCCTGGTGCAGTTGCAACTGGCGCTGATTGTCGACGAACGCGGTGGACACCCGGCTGCGGGCATTGAGTTGCAGGCGGCTGCCGTCGGCCAACTGCCAGTTGCGGCGCTCGGCCGTGCCGGTTTGCAGGTCATTGGACGAGGACCACTGTACCGCTCGGCCCAGCAAGCCGACCGACAGGGCCAGGCCGCCGAGTGCCAGGCTGTTGCGCAGGAACGTGCGGCGCCCGGACGGCGCGTTGATGGCGTGAAGTAGCGGCGCACTCGGACGTCCGCGCAGCGGCGAGCCTTGTGCGGTATCGAGGCCGATCTGGATGCGCTTGAAGGCGTCGGCGTGGCGGCTGTCGGTAGCGCGCCACGCTTCGAACGCCTGGTGTTCACCCGGGCTGACTTCGCCGGACTGCAAACGCACCATCCACAGGATGGCCTCTTCGGCGATCTGGTCCTTCAGTGCCCGGTCAGGTGCGGTCTTCATGATTCGAACACGTGGTAACAGCAACGCAGTGCCTGGGCCATGTAGCCGTGGACGGTGCCGAGGGAAATCCCCAGCCGCTCACAGATCTTCGAATACGGCAGGCCCTCGATCTGGTTGAGGATGAACACCGCTTTGGCCTGGCGGTTAAGCCCGTCGAGCAACTGGTCGATTGCCATCAGGCTTTCAATCAGCATCATTTGTTCTTCCGGCGAGGGATGAAAGACTTCGGGGATGTTCTGCATGGCCTGAAGATAGGCGCGCGACAGGTCGCGACGCCGCCAGCCTTCATAGATCAGCCGCTGGGCGATGGTGCTCAACAATGCCCTGGGCTCGCGAAACGCGGCCGGATCGGGCATGGTCAGTACGCGAGCGAAGGTTTCGGCGGCGATGTCTTCCGCATTGTGTGGGCAGTCCATGCGCGCACGGACGCGCGCGCATAGCCACTGGTAATTGAGTTTGAACAGTTGCCCGATTCGTTCCCGATTTTCCGCGCTTGAAGCAGTCATGTCTTTCACGCAAAAGAAGCTGCTGCCTTGCTCCTGTGTAAGGTGTTCGGCCAGCGATTCGATCTCGGCGTCCTTTCGTGACGGTGCGCCCTGTCAGTTTGGTGTCGACAGTGGGCGGACTATGAACGAATGGTACTGAGGGGTGAAAGAATAAAAACGGCGAAGTAAATGCCGTTTTTGAATAAGAAGCGCGCAATCCTGTTTGGCGACTTTGGCTAAAAAACTCGGAGGAACCCGTGCAACAGCAGCAACCGGACCCGCGCTGGCAAGGCGACCTCTGGCTGGCGACCGACTACTGTCTGATCGCCGGGCGGGCAGGTCACACCGACGACCACGCGCATTATCCGCATCAGGTGCTGATCGCCGCTGAAGGCAGCGTCGAGGCGCTGGTCGACGGCACGCTCGAACGCGGCGCCGTGGTGCCGATCGAGTCAGACCGACAGCACTCGATCCTCACCGAGCAACCGCTGATCAGCCTGTTCGCCGAGCCGCTGGCGTTCGAATTGCCGGCACTGCGGCACGCTTGCGAACAGGCCGGGGCCGACCCCGGTCAGTTGATCGAAATGCTGAACAACCTTCCCCGCCGTCCCTTGCAGCCCCGGTTATCGAAAGCGTTGCAGCGTATTCGCCTGCTCGACGCCGACACGTTGCCGGCCTCGGTGCTGGCCAACGAGGCGGCGCTTTCCATCAGCCAACTGGAGCGGTTGTTCAACGGGCAACTGGGCGCGTCCGTGCGCCGGCTGGTGTTGTGGCAGCGCTTGCGTTTCGCCTTGCAACTCGCCTTGTCGGGCAGCAGCCTGACCACGGCGGCGGCGACTGCCGGTTTCTCCGATTCCGCGCATTTGTCGCGCTGTGTCCGCCGCCACTTCGGCATTCGTGCCGACCACAGCGTGCGCCATCTACGCCTGCACGTGATCGGCTAGCGCATCGCGCAGGCCGGCGGGCAACGGCGCGGGCGGGTGCGTCGCCTGTGCGCCGGTGAACGGCTGGTGCAGTTGCGCCCAATAGCCCACCGGGTAGTCGGGATGGTCGCCGATCCCCAGGTCGTCGTTGGCCAGCGGGTAACCCGGCAAATGCAGGGCGGTGCCCAGCAGGCGATCCCACACGCTGAAGAACAGCGCGAAGTTCACATCGCCGTTGGTCCCGTACTTCAAGTGATGCAGGCGGTGCACGGGCGCCCAGGCGAACACATGGCGCAGCGCGCCGATGCGCATGTCGACGTTGCTGTGTTGCAGCAGCAACTGGATGGAAATGCTGAACGCCAGCAGCGCCGTCACCTCTTGCGGCAACCCGCACAGCAGCAACGGCAAGGTTCCGCCCAGGGCTTCGAGCAACTGGTGCAGCGGGTGCTTCATCAGCCCGTTGAAACCATAGAGCCGGGTGACGCTGTGATGCACCGCATGCAACCGCCACAACGGCGCGCAACGGTGGCTGGCGTAGTGCACCAGTGTGATTCCCAGGTCGGCGATCGGCAGCGCCAGTAGCAATTGCAGCGCCACCGGCCAGTGGCTCGGCCAGATACCGACGTCGGGCAGCAGCATGGCGATCAAGGGGATGGCCGCCACGCTCAGCACGTTGAGGCTTTCGTTGACGGCGGCGTGAAGGGCGTCCCGGCGGCTGTCGTTTTGCGGCGTGTTCCAGTGCGGGCGGTACGGCCATAGCTGCTCGCACAGTGCGCTCACGGCTATCGCCGCCACCAGCAACAACAGCAGCCAGCCGGGGCTCGCGCCGCGTGTGACGAGGTACACGCCGGCGCCGATGAAACCGAAGAAAAACACTGGACCGTACAGGCTGCGCATCTCGCTGCTCCTTGAAAAGTGGAGCCGCGAGTCTCGGCCAGGTGCGCCTGGCCGCGCTTGAACAAACGGCGCATGACGGTCGTTGCTCAAGGCGTTTCCGGGTCAGGGCGCAGCGTGTGCCTCTTCCCGGATCCACGCCACGAACGCCGCCACTTCCTCCCGCTGCCCGGCCTCGGGCAGCATCACCAGGTAATACGCGAAGCGCGCCGGCCAGGGTTTATCCAGGGCCAGCGCGAGGCGGCCTTCGGCAATTTCTTCCCGCGCATACTCCTGCGGCACCAGCGCCAGTCCTTGTCCGGCGACTGCGGCGCGAATCAGCAAATAATCATCGTCGAACGCGGTGCCGCGCTCGGCTCGTGGGTCTTCGGCCGCGCCATGTGCCGCGAGCCACAGCGCCCAGTCGGCGCGGTCGGAATCCTGAAGCAGCGGATAGTCGAGGCAGTCGGCCGGCTCCCGCAGCGGCGGGCCCGATGCCAGCAATGCGGGGCTGGCGACCGGCAACAGCACCGGGGCCATCAGGTGCTCCGACAGCAGTCCGGCATAGTCGCCGAGGCCATGGCGGATGGCGACATCGACTCGGTCACGCTGAAGATCCACCAACCCCGCCGACGCTTCGACGCGGACTTCGATATCCGCATGACGAGCATTGAAGCGCCCCAGCCGCGGCACCAGCCAGGAGGCGGCAAAGGAGGGCACGGTGCTGATCGTCAGGGTGCGGCGTGCGCGGCTGGCTTCGAGGAGGTGCAGGGCCTGTTCGATCTGGTCGAAGGCCATCAGCAGCGTCGGAAAAACCCGCGCACCGGCCTCGGTCAGTTCCATGCGCAGACGGCTGCGCACGAACAGCGGCAGGCCGACACGTTCTTCCAGGTGACGGATCTGCTGGCTCACCGCACCCGAGGTGACCCCCAGCGCGGCGGCGGCATGCTTGATGCTGCCGTGGCGACCGACTTCGGCGAATGCGCGCAGTGCGAGCAGTGGAAAGACAGGATTCAAGGTTTAGCTGGCCTAAAGAGTGAGTGAAGATCAAATCGTTTCTGTCTGTGCACAGACGAGGCGACCATGGGCTGAGCCGGATTGTTCTGGTTTAGCCAGGCTTTCTCAAGGAGAAAGTCGGCATCACCCGCAAGGAGCCCGTTGATGATCCACCTCTACTCCGACAGCTCGCCCAATGGTTTCAAGGCCAGCATCGCTCTGGAAGAACTGGGCCTGCCGTATCGCCTGCACCACATTCGCATCGACGCCGGGGAGCACCGCCTGCCGGAATTCCTGGTGCTCAATCCCCACGGGCGCATCCCGGTGCTGGTCGACGACGACACCGGCGTGACGTTGTTCGAGTCCGCCGCGATCCTGCTGTACCTCGCCGAGAAGACCGGGCAATTGCTGCCGCGGGACGTGCAAGGACGCTGGGAGGCGATCAAGTGGCTGCAGTTTCATGCCTCCAGCGTCGGGCCGATCATTGGCCAGCGTGTTCATTTCGAAGTGTTCGCCGAGCAGCCGGTGCCCGCCGCCATCGAGCGTTTCCGGCGGCTGACCGCCGATGCCTTCGCCGTCCTCGATCAGCGCCTGTCCGCGCACCCCTGGCTGGCGGGCGACCGCTACTCCATCGCCGATATCGCCCAGTTCGGCTGGAGCCATATCGCCCGGATCATCGACTTCGATTTCAGCCAGTACCGTCACCTGAGCGCCTGGCATGAGCGCGTTGCGGCGCGGCCGGCGGTACAGAAAGGCGTGACGCTGCCCGCCGTGGCGACCGGCGCATGAGTGGGGGAGAGGACATGAGTTGTTTCAAAGGCGCGCCGTATTCCGCGTTCCACGGCCATCCCGGCTATCGGCGCATGTTCGCCCCGGACCGCCTGACCCTCGGGATCTTCCTGCCGCTGCGATTCTACGAGGGCGACATGAGCGTCCTCGCCGGCCAGGCGGAACTGGTGAGCGCGATCGACCGGCTCGGGTTCGCCGCGGTGTGGGTCCGTGATATCCCGCTGTTCGATCCGCACTTCGGCGACGCCGGGCAGGTGTTCGATCCGTTCACCTACCTGGCCTTTCTCGCCGCCCGCACGCGGAATGTCGCGCTGGCCACCGGCAGCATTATTTTCTCGCTGCGCCATCCGATCGACCTGGCCAAGGCCAGCGCAACCATCGATCAGTTGTCCGGTGGACGACTGGTGCTGGGTATCGCCTCGGGTGACCGGCCCATCGAGTTTCCCGCCTATGGCCTGGAGCATGCCCGGCGCGGCGAGCGCTTCGCCCAGTCGGTGCGTTACTTCCGCCAGCTCATGGCGGCGGGGGCGCTGGAGGTGGACTCGCCGCTGGGGCACGTCAGCGACGCACAGTTGCTGCCAAAGCCGGCCAGCGGCTCGGTCCCGCTGATCGTCACCCGTTCATCCGGCCAGTCGCTGGACTGGATCGCCGAGCAGGCCGACGGCTGGCTGACCTACCCGGACGCGACCCACACCGTGCGCGGGCCGCAGCACCTGGCCGAGAAGATCCGCGCGTGGCGCGAGCGGATCCCGGACGGTGGTTTTCGCCCGCACATGACCAATGAATGGCTGGACCTGATGGACGACCCCGACCATCCACCGACGCCGCTGCGCGGCGGCTTCGTCCTGCGCACCGGGCGCAATGGCCTGATCGCCCTGCTGGAGCGTTGGCAGGCGGCGGGGGTGAACCACTCCGCGCTGGGCATCCAGTTCTCGCAACGCCCCGCGGCCGAGGTGATCCAGGAACTGGCCGAGGACGTGTTGCCGCATTTCCCGTCATTGCAGGGGCCGCCCGCGTTGCCGGTGCCGTGGTGACGGGGCACTGGAAATGAAAAACCCCTTGAGGCGGCTGGCCTCAAGGGGTTTTGGGTGATGCGGGCGTGGCGCTTAGACGTTGAAGCGGAAGTGCATCACGTCACCGTCTTTGACGATGTAGTCCTTGCCTTCCAGACGCCATTTGCCGGCTTCCTTCGCGCCGCTTTCACCCTTGTACTGGATGAAGTCGTCGTAGGCGACCACTTCGGCGCGGATGAAGCCTTTCTCGAAGTCGGTGTGGATCACGCCGGCCGCTTGCGGGGCGGTGGCGCCGATGCGCACGGTCCAGGCACGGACTTCCTGTACGCCTGCGGTGAAGTAGGTCTGCAGGTTGAGAAGACCGTAACCGGCGCGGATCACGCGGTTCAGGCCAGGCTCTTCCAGGCCCAGGGCCTCGAGGAACATGTCCTTCTCTTCGCCTTCGTCCAGCTCGGCGATTTCCGCTTCGATCTTGTTGCACACCGGCACCACGACCGCGCCTTCTTCTTCGGCGATGGCACGGACTACGTCCAGGTGCGGGTTGTTCTCGAAGCCGTCTTCAGCAACGTTGGCGATGTACATCACCGGCTTGCTGGTCAGCAGGTGGAAGCCACGGATCACGGCTTTCTCGTCTTCGCCCATGGTCTTCATCAGGCTGCGCGCAGGCTTGCCTTCGGTGAAGTGGGGGATGAGTTTTTCCAGGATGGCTTTCTGAGCCAGTGCTTCCTTGTCACCGCCCTTGGCGTTGCGGGTGACCTTCTGCAGTTGCTTCTCGCAGCTATCGAGGTCGGCGAAGATCAGCTCCAGATCGATGATCTCGATGTCGCGCTTGGGATCGACGCTGTTGGAAACGTGGATCACGTTCTCGTCTTCGAAGCAGCGCACGACGTGGGCGATGGCATCGGTTTCGCGGATGTTGGCGAGGAACTTGTTGCCCAGGCCTTCACCCTTGGACGCGCCCGCCACCAGGCCGGCGATGTCGACGAATTCCATGGTGGTCGGCAGGATGCGCTGCGGTTTGACGATCGCAGCCAGGGCGTCCAGACGCGCATCGGGCATTGGCACGATGCCGCTGTTCGGCTCGATGGTGCAGAAGGGGAAGTTCTCCGCCGCGATACCGGATTTGGTCAAGGCGTTGAACAGGGTGGACTTGCCGACGTTGGGCAGGCCGACGATGCCGCAATTGAATCCCATGGTGAATCCCTCTTCGTGAAGTCAGGCCTTCTGGCTGTGCAGCTCTCTCATCGCACGCGTCCAGTCACCGGCGAGGATGTCCGGCAGCACGCCGAGGGCAAAATCGATACTGGCGTCCAGCTTCTCCTGCTCGGCGCGCGGCGCCTTGCCCAGGACGAAGTTGGACACCAGCTTGGCATCACCCGGGTGGCCAATGCCAAGCCGCAGACGGTGAAAGTCATTCTTGTTGCCGAGCTGCGCGATGATGTCGCGCAGGCCGTTGTGCCCGCCGTGGCCGCCGCCTTTCTTGAGTTTGGCGACGCCCGGAGGCAGGTCGAGTTCGTCGTGGGCCACCAGGATGGCATCTGGCTCGATACGGAAAAAATTGGCCAGTGCGGCAACGGACTGGCCGCTGCGGTTCATGTAGGTGGTCGGGATCAACAGACGAACATCGTTGCCCTGATGGCTGAATTTTGCCGTCAGGCCGAAATACTTGCGGTCAGCAGTCAGATTGACACGCTGGGCGCTGGCAATGCGTTCAACGAAAAGAGCCCCTGCGTTATGCCGGGTCTGTTCGTATTCGGGGCCCGGGTTTCCCAGGCCGACGATCAACTGGATGGCTGTCACGTCAGGGGCTCTTCCTTGGAGTTGGGGGTTGCGGTGTCAGCACCGCAACCCGGTCAACACCGGCGTACCGAGTGGATTACTCGGCAGCGCCTTCTGCTTCAGGTGCTACGCGCGGGGCGTGGACGTTGGCAACAGCCTTGTCATCACCGTGGGTCAGAGCCTGGAACTCAACGCCTTTCGGAGCTTTCAGGTCCGACAGGTGAATGATGGTGCCGATTTCGGCGTTGGCCAGGTCGACTTCGATGAACTCAGGCAGGTCTTTGGCTTCGCAGGAAACTTCGATCTCGGCCACTACGTGGGAGATTTCGCCGCCTTTCTTGACCGGGGCTTCTTCGTTGATGAAGTGAACCGGTACTTTGGCGGTCAGTTTCTGGCCAGCAACAACGCGAACGAAGTCGGCGTGCAGGATGAACTGCTTGGCTGGGTGACGTTGCATGGCCTTGACCACGACGTTTTCTTTAACGCCGTCGATGTTCAGCTCGATAACGTGGCTGTAGGCAGCTTCGTTTTCGAACAGCTTGGCCACTTCTTTAGCCAGCATTACGATCGATGCAGGCGCTTTGTCGCCACCGTATACAACGGCAGGAACTTGGGCGGCGAGACGACGCAGGCGGCGGCTCGCACCTTTCCCCAGGTCGGTACGCGCTTGGGCGTTCAGAGTGAAATCAGTCATTTTGTATCTCCAGAGTAGCCATCCCCCGAGTGGCGTTTGCGACCAGCGCCAAAGCGGGGTGGGCAAAAAAGCCCCGCCCCAACAACAGGTGTTGGGGCGGGGCGCTTTACGTCAACGGGGTGTTCGCGAGGGCAAGCCCTCAGCGGAACATCGCGCTGATCGATTCTTCATTGCTGATGCGGCGGACCGCTTCAGCAACTACCGGTGCGATATCCAGTTGACGGATACGGTCACAGGCTTGTGCTGCGGCGGACAGCGGGATGGTGTTGGTCACCACCAGCTCGTCGAGCACGGAATTCTCGATATTCTCGATCGCGCGACCGGAGAGGACAGGGTGCGTGCAATAGGCGTAAACCTTGGCAGCGCCGTGTTCTTTCAGGGCCTTGGCCGCATGGCACAGGGTGCCGGCGGTGTCGACCATGTCGTCGACGAGAATACAGGTACGTCCTTCGACATCACCGATGATATGCATCACTTCGGAGTGATTGGCCTTCTCGCGGCGTTTGTCGATGATCCCCAGATCGACACCCAGGGACTTGGCGACGGCACGTGCACGCACGACACCACCGATGTCCGGGGAAACGATCATGAGATTTTCGAAACGCTGGTCTTCGATGTCATCCACCAGAACGGGGGAGCCGTAGATGTTATCTACCGGAATATCGAAGAAACCCTGGATCTGGTCAGCGTGCAGGTCGACGGTGAGAACACGGTCGATACCTACGACGGTGAGCATGTCAGCGACAACTTTGGCGCTGATAGCTACACGCGCCGAACGCGGACGGCGATCCTGGCGGGCATATCCGAAGTAAGGAATCACGGCAGTGATTCGAGACGCTGAGGAGCGGCGGAAGGCATCAGCCATCACTACCAGTTCCATCAGATTATCGTTGGTTGGCGCGCAAGTCGGCTGAATGATAAAGACGTCTTTACCGCGGACGTTTTCATTAATCTCAGTGCTGATTTCGCCGTCGGAGAACTTACCGACAGAAACATCACCCAGTGGGATATGCAGCTGACGCACGACGCGCCGAGCCAGATCGGGGTTGGCGTTCCCCGTAAAGACCATCATCTTGGACACGCGCAGTACCTGAAGGCTGAGGGTATACCTGGATGAGTATAAGGAAAATGGCAGGGGCGGCTGGATTCGAACCAACGCATGGCAGGATCAAAACCTGCTGCCTTACCGCTTGGCGACGCCCCTGTATCTGTTGCTGCGAGTACCTTGTACTCGATTCCTAGAGCAGACTTCGTAACGTGCGATGCAACATTGATATGTTGCTTCCCTTTGCCACGAACCCTGTTTGGGTCTCTGCAAGAAGGGCCAAAACTTTATCAGCTTCAGCTTTGTCTGGGAAGGCCCCAAACACACAACTTCCAGTTCCGGTGAGCCTTGCATCAGTGAATTTGTTTAACAAACTCAAGGAGTTACGTACTTCTGGGTAACTTTGCTCAACTACCGCTTGGCAGTCATTACGACTGTTTCCCTTGGGAACGGGGCGCACTTTAATGGGCTTTGAATCACGTGTCAACAAAGGGTGTGAAAAAATTTCTGCTGTACTTACAGACACTTGTGGGACCAGCACGACATACCACGGCTCTTCAGGGTCCACCGGCGTGAGTTTTTCACCCACGCCCTCGGCGAACGCTGCGTGTCCGCGGACGAAAACCGGTACGTCGGCGCCCAGGCCCAGGCCCAGTTCAGCCAGTTGATCTTCGCTGCAGCCGGTTTTCCACAGGTGGTCCAGCCCGAGCAGAGTGGTGGCCGCATCCGAACTGCCGCCACCGATGCCGCCGCCCATGGGCAACACCTTGGTCAGCCAGATGTCGGCGCCCAGCGGGGTGCCGGTCAGTTGCTGCAACTTGCGCGCGGCCCGGACGATCAGGTTGCTGTCGTGGGGGACGTTGTCGATCTCGGTGCGCAGGTGGATTTCACCGTCTTCGCGAACGGCGAAGCGCAGTTCGTCACCGTGATCGAGGAACTGGAAGATCGTTTGCAGCTCGTGATAACCGTCGGGGCGGCGACCAAGGATGTGCAGCATCAGGTTGAGCTTGGCCGGGGCGGGCAGGGTCAGCGTGGTCATGTCAGTGCCCCAGTTGGCGCGGTTGCCATTCCTTGAGGACCACCGTCACGTCCAGGTTCTGGCCATGCATCTTCAGGCGTTCCGGCAGCCAGTAACCGTTCTGCAGGGTGTAGTTGCTGTATTCCACTTGCCAGCCATCTTGCTCGAGGCTCGCCAGGCGGCTGTTGCCATCGAGGGTCAGGCGGCTTTTGCTGTCGGGAGCGGGCAGGCCACGGACCCACCAGACCATGTGCGACACCGGCAACTCCCAGCCCAGTTGTTCGGCCAGCAGGATTTCTGGTGATTGCGCTTCGAAACGGCCCTGGTTGGCGACTTCCAGCACTACCTGGCCCGGGCGACCGGTCAGGCGGGCGGCGCCGCGACCCAGCGGACCGGACAGGCGGATGTCGTAGTAATCCTGGCGTTGTAGCCAGAACAGGGTGCCGCTGCCGGAATCCTTCGGTGCGCGAATGCCGACTTTGCCGTTGATCTGCCAGCCGTCGAGGGTGCTCAACTGCTGTTTGTGCTCACGCCAGAGTTGCGGGCTGCCTTGGCCTTCGACGGCTTCGCGGGATCCGAAACCGGTACAACCGGCGAGCAGGGCAATCAGGCTGAACGTGATGAGATGGCGCAAGAACATGGTTTAAAGAGTCTCGGATCCGGTCAGGCGCAGGACGGTCTTGCGCAGGATGGTGCTGTCGGGTTGCGCTTCGAAGGCCTTGGCCCAGACCTGGCGAGCCTCGCGACGCTTGCCGTTGGCCCAGAGCACTTCGCCCAGGTGCGCCGCGACTTCATGGTCGGGGAAGCGTTCGAGGGCCCGGCGCAGCAGGCGCTCGGCTTCGTCGAGGTTGCCCAGGCGGTAGTTCACCCAGCCGAGGCTGTCGAGTACGGCCGGGTCGTCCGGGTTGATCAGGTGGGCTTTTTCGATCAGGTCCTTGGCTTCGCCGTAGCGCGTGGTGCGGTCGGCGAGGGTGTAGCCGAGGGCGTTGAGCGCCATGGCGTTTTCCGGCTCGCGGGTGATGATGCTGCGCAGGTCCTTTTCCATCTGCGACAGATCGTCGCGTTTCTCGGCGAGCATGGCGCGGGTGTAGAGCAGGTTGAGGTCGTCGGGGTACTGCTTGATGGCTTTTTCCAGCACCCGCAGCGCCTGTGCATCCTTTCCGTTGTTGCCCAGGGTCTCGGCTTCGATCAGATAAAGCTGGATCGCGTAGTCGGGCTGGGCTTCGCGGGCGGCGTCGAGGCGGCGCGTGGCTTCGTCTGCGCGGCCGTTGGCGATGAGGATATCGGCCTGGCGCAATTGCGCCGCCAGGTAATCGTTGCCGGGGCCGACCTGGGCGTATTCGGCTAGCGCGCCTTCCAGGTCGTTGCGCTCCTCGCGGATGCGGCCCAGGTTCAGGTGCGCGGCATCGACATGGCTTTCGCGGGTGATCAGGTCTTCCAGGTAGGTGGCCGCTTCGTCGTAGGCCTTGGCCTCGAGGCTGACCAGCGCCAGGGAATAGCGCAGTTCATCGTCGTCCGGGTATTGCTGCAGCAGGCTGGCGAACTCGACCTTGGCGTCGTCGACCCGGTCCTGCTCAACCAGCATCCGCGCGTAGGTCAGGCGCAGGCGCTTGTCGTCGGGGTGGCGGGCGATGGTCTTGCGCAGCAGCGGCAGGGCTTCCGGGCCGCGGTCGAGGCTTTGCAGCAGGCGGGCGCGGAGCAGCACCGGAGCGATTTCGTCGTCTTGCGGCGGATGTTCTTCAAGCAGGCTCAGGGCCGCCTGGGACTTGCCGTCCTGTTGCAGCAGCAGGGCCTTGCCGAACACCAACTGGCTGTTGTCCGGGTATTTTTGCAGCAGGCGGTCGAAACTTTTTTGCAGGCCGTCGCGGGTGTCCTGGTCGGTTTCGGCAGCGGACAGGGCAAGGAAGTCGAAATGCGTGTCGCCCTGGCCTTGCAGCACCTTTTCCATGAACACCATGGAGTCGTCGTAGCGCCCGGCGCGGGCCAACTGGATCGCGGCGGCGCGCTGCGCATCGATGTTTTCGGGATCGTTTTTCGCCCAGATCAACGAGGTATCCAGCGCGGACTGGTCGGCACCGAGGTATTCGGCGATGCGGAAGGCGCGCTCGGAAATGGCCGGATCCTGGGTCTTTTCGGCCTGGATCACGTAGTTGTCCAGGGCGATATCGAAGCGATTGCGCTGCCCCGCCAGCTCGGCGACCAACAGACTATAGAGGGTGTCCTGGGTGAACGAGCCGTAGACCGTCGGCTCGGGCGCGGCGGTCGGCGCGACCTGCTGTCCGGCGGGCGGTGCGGCGTCCCGGGCACCTGGCAAAGCCTGGCAACCCTGGAGCAGGGCAAGGGCAAGGAGCAACGCGGAAGATCTATTCATAAGGAGATTTTGGGCGACTAACCTGCGGTCGGGCCATCATGACACAAGCGTCATGGCAAACCCACTCGCGATGGGGGGTGTGGATACAGTGTATTAGAGACAATCGCGAGCGGTGGTTGTTCTCAATCCAGCGAAGTAGGACAATTATCGGCTTCACGTCACAACCAGCGACCTTGAATGGCCTTTCTTGCCCTCGGTATCAATCATAAGACTGCCTCGGTAGACGTACGCGAGCGCGTGGCGTTTACCCCCGAGCAGATGGTGGAAGCCTTGCAGCAGCTCTGCCGACTGACTACCAGCCGGGAAGCCGCAATCCTTTCGACCTGCAATCGCAGCGAACTGTACATCGAGCAGGACCACCTGACGGCCGATGAGGTGCTGCGCTGGCTGGCCGACTATCACCAGTTGAGCGTCGATGAACTGCGCGCCAGTGCCTATATCCACGAGGATCATGCCGCCGTCCGGCACATGATGCGCGTGGCTTCCGGGCTCGACTCGCTGGTGCTGGGCGAGCCGCAGATCCTCGGCCAGATGAAGTCCGCCTACGCCGTGGCTCGCGAGGCCGGCACCATCGGCCCGCTGCTGGGCCGGCTGTTCCAGGCCACGTTCAGCGCCGCCAAGCAGGTGCGCACCGATACCGCCATCGGCGAGAACCCGGTGTCGGTGGCCTTCGCCGCAGTCAGCCTGGCCAAGCAGATCTTCAGTGACCTGGGCCGCAGCCAAGCACTGCTGATCGGCGCCGGCGAGACCATCACCCTGGTCGCCCGGCACCTGCACGAGCAGGGCGTACGCCGGATTGTCGTGGCCAACCGCACGCTGGAGCGCGCCAGCATCCTGGCCGAGCAGTTCGGCGCCCATGCGGTGTTGCTGGCGGACATTCCGCAAGAGCTGGTCAACAGCGACATCGTCATCAGCTCCACCGCCAGCCAGTTGCCGATTCTTGGCAAGGGCGCGGTCGAAAGTGCGCTGAAACTGCGCCGGCACAAGCCGATCTTCATGGTCGACATCGCCGTGCCGCGGGATATCGAGCCGCAAGTGGGCGAACTGGATGACGTCTACCTTTATACGGTCGACGACCTCCACGACGTGGTCGCGGAAAACCTCAAGAGCCGTCAAGGCGCCGCCCAGGCCGCCGAAGAGCTGGTGACCGTGGGCGCCGAAGACTTCATGTCGCGCCTGCGCGCGCTGGCCGCGGTGGACGTGCTCAAGGCGTACCGCCAGCAGAGCGAGCGTCTGCGCGACGAGGAACTGCAAAAGGCCCAGCGCCTGCTGGCCAACGGTTCCAGCGCCGAGGAGGTCCTGGTGCAACTGGCCCGCGGCCTGACCAACAAGCTGCTGCATGCGCCCAGCGTGCAACTGAAAAAGCTCTCCGCCGAAGGCCGCCACGATGCGTTGGCCATGGCACAGGAACTCTTTGCCCTCAACGAGGGCTCCACGGATAAAACCCCGCAATGAAAGCGTCGCTGCTCAGAAAACTGGAAATCCTCCAGGACCGCTTCGAGGAACTGACCGCCCTGCTGGGCGATGCCGAGGTCATTTCCGACCAGACCCGTTTCCGCGCCTACTCCCGCGAGTATGCCGAGGTCGAACCGGTGGCTGCCGGGTATGCCCAGTGGTGCAAGTTGCAGGACGACCTCGAGCAGGCCCAGGCACTGCTCAAGGACAGCGACCCCGACATGCGGGAAATGGCTGTCGAAGAAGTTCGTGAAGCCAAGGAGCAACTGCAGGAACTGGAAGCCCAGTTGCAACGCCTGCTGCTGCCCAAGGACCCCAACGACGGCCGCAACGTGTTCCTGGAAATCCGCGCAGGGACCGGCGGCGACGAGGCGGCGATCTTCTCCGGGGACCTGTTCCGCATGTATTCGCGCTACGCCGAGCGGCGTGGCTGGCGCCTGGAAATCCTCTCGGAAAACGAGGGTGAGCACGGCGGCTACAAGGAAATCATCGCCCGCGTCGAGGGCGACAGTGTCTACGGCAAGCTCAAGTTCGAGTCCGGCGCGCACCGCGTGCAGCGGGTGCCGGAAACCGAGTCCCAGGGCCGTATCCACACCTCGGCCTGCACCGTGGCGGTGCTGCCCGAGCCTGATGAACAAGCGGCGATCGAGATCAACCCGGCCGACCTGCGCGTCGATACCTACCGCGCCTCGGGCGCCGGTGGTCAGCACGTGAACAAGACCGACTCGGCGATCCGCATCACCCACTTGCCTACCGGCACAGTGGTCGAGTGCCAGGAAGAGCGCTCGCAGCACAAGAACCGCGCGCGGGCCATGTCCTGGCTGTCGGCGCGGCTCAACGACATGCAGACCAGCGCCGCGCAGAATGCCATCGCCAGCGAGCGCAAGCTGCTGGTCGGTTCCGGCGACCGCTCCGAGCGCATCCGCACCTACAACTATCCACAGGGTCGGGTCACCGACCACCGCATCAACCTGACGCTCTACTCGCTGGACGAAGTGCTCGCGGGTGGCGTGGATGCGATCATCGAGCCGCTGCTGGCCGAATACCAGGCCGATCAACTGGCCGCACTGGGTGACTAAATGACCATCATTGCCAGCTTGCTTCGCGGCGCGGAGCTTCCCGACTCGCCGACCGCGCGTCTGGATATCGAACTGCTCCTGGCTGCCGCCATCGGCAAATCCCGCAGCTACCTGCATACCTGGCCGGAGCGCATTGTCAGCAGCGAGGCGGCGCAGACGTTTGCCAGCTACCTGCAGCGCCGTCGCGCGGGTGAGCCGGTGGCCTATATTCTCGGCCAGCAAGGGTTCTGGAACCTGGACCTCGAAGTCGCGCCGCATACCCTGATCCCGCGCCCGGAAACCGAGCTGCTGGTGGAAACCGCCCTGGCCCTGCTGCCCGCCGAGCCGGCACGGGTGCTCGACCTTGGCACCGGAACCGGCGCCATCGCCCTGGCCCTGGCCAGCGAGCGGCGGCAATGGCAGGTGACCGCGGTCGACCGGGTGCTGGAAGCCGTGGCCCTGGCCGAGCGCAATCGCCAGCGCCTGCAACTGGACAACGTCAGCGTGCTCACCAGCCACTGGTTCAGTGCACTCGCCGAACAGCGTTTCCAGTTGATCATCAGCAACCCGCCTTACATTGCCGCCGAAGACCCGCACCTGGTCGCCGGCGACGTGCGTTTCGAGCCCAGCAGTGCGCTGGTGGCGGGCGACGATGGCCTGGACGATCTGCGCCAGATCGTCGCCGAGGCGCCGGCTCACCTGCTGGCGGGTGGCTGGCTGCTGCTGGAGCACGGCTACGACCAGGCCGCCGCAGTCCGCGAACTGCTGGCCCGGCACGGCTTCGAACAGATCGAAAGCCGCCTCGACCTGGGTGGCCACGAACGCATCACCCTGGGACGCCTGTCGTGCTGACCGACGAGGAACTGCTGCGTTACAGCCGCCAGATCCTCCTGGCGCAGATCGATATCGACGGCCAGTTGCGCCTCAAGGACAGCCGCGCATTGATTATCGGCCTCGGCGGCCTTGGCTCGCCGGTGGCCTTGTACCTGGCGGCCGCGGGTGTCGGCACCCTGCACCTGGCGGATTTCGACACGGTTGACCTGACTAACCTGCAACGGCAGATCATCCATGACAGCGCTTCGGTCGGTCAGCCCAAGGTGGACTCGGCGCTGACGCGGCTGCGCGCGATCAACCCGGATATCAATCTGGTGCCGCATCGCCAGGCGCTCGATGAAGATTCCCTGGCCGCAGCGGTGGATGCCGTGGACCTGGTGCTGGACTGCTCGGACAATTTCGCTACCCGCGAAGCGGTCAACGCCGCGTGCGTCAAGGCCGGCAAGCCGCTGGTCAGCGGCGCGGCGATCCGTCTGGAAGGGCAATTGTCGGTGTTCGATCCCCGGCGCCCTGAAAGTCCGTGCTACCACTGCCTCTACGGCCACGGCAGCGATGCCGAACTGACCTGCAGCGAAGCCGGTGTGGTCGGGCCGCTGGTGGGGCTGGTCGGCAGTCTTCAGGCGCTCGAAGCACTGAAGCTGCTTGCGGGCTTCGGCGAGCCGCTGGTGGGACGCCTGCTGTTGATCGATGCACTGGGCACGCGTTTCCGCGAGTTGCGGGTCAAGCGCGATCCGGGTTGCGCCGTCTGTGGAACAGCCCATGGCTGAGGCCTCGGCAGCGCCGGTCGGCGTGTTCGACTCCGGTGTCGGCGGCCTGTCGGTGCTGGCGGAAATCAACCGGCTGCTGCCCAACGAGTCGCTGCTGTACGTGGCTGACTGCGGCAACATCCCCTATGGCGAGAAGTCCCCGGAGTTCATTCGCCAGCGCTGCCGCAAGGTGGCCGAATTTTTCCAGGAACAGGGCGTCAAGGCCGTGGTCCTGGCCTGCAATACCGCCACCGTTGCCGCCGCCGCCGACCTTCGCGAGCGTTTCCCGCAGTGGCCGCTGGTAGGCATGGAGCCGGCGGTTAAGCCGGCCGCGGCGGCTACCCGCAGTGGCGTGGTCGGAGTGCTGGCCACCACCGGCACCTTGCAAAGCGCCAAGTTCGCCGCCTTGCTCGACCGCTTCGCCACCGATGTGCGGGTGGTGACCCAGCCCTGCCCGGGGCTGGTCGAACTGATCGAGTCGGGTGACCTCGACAGCCCGGCCCTGTGCCAGCTCTTGCAAGGCTATGTCGAACCGCTGCTGGCGGCCGGGTGCGACACCATTATTCTTGGTTGCACCCATTACCCCTTCCTCAAGCCCCTGCTGGCCGAAATGGTCCCGGCATCGGTGGCGATCATCGACACCGGCGCCGCCGTCGCCCGGCAACTCCAACGCCTGCTGGCCGAGCGCCACCTTCTGGCGGCCGGCCCCGCGCGTCCTACACAGTTCTGGACCAGTGCCGACCCCGAACATCTGCGAAACATCCTGCCTTTGTTGTGGAATAAATCTGACTGTGTGCAAAGCTTCAATAGGTAATCGACGTAGGAAAAAAAACGTCGAAATCCAGTGAACTCCTTTGCATGCGCTGATTTCTACTACGTTGTCTGATGAGACAAAAAAAACCAACAAACGGATTTAAAAGGACGTTTCTCATGAAGAAACTGCTTTGCTTGGCTGTGGTTGCAGCCGCAACCCTGGGGCACACCTTCACCGCACAGGCCGCGGATATCACCTTCGCTGTCGGCCAGACCAGCGACTCCACCATGACCTACCGCATCGGCGTGCAATCCAACTGGGATGCCAGTTGGTGGCAGACCAGTGTCGGCCGTCTGACCGGCTACTGGGACGGCGGCTACACCTTCTGGGACGGGGACAAGACGTCGAACAACCACAGCCTGTCGTTCGCGCCGGTGTTCGTTTATGAGTTCGCCGGCGAGTCGGTCAAGCCGTACATCGAGGCCGGCGTCGGGGTGGCGGCATTTGCTCACACCGAACTTGAAAGCAACAAACTGGGTTCGTCCTTCCAGTTCGAAGACCGCATCGGCTTTGGCCTGCGCTTTGCTGGGGGGCATGAAGTGGGGATTCGGGCGATCCACTATTCCAACGCGGGCCTCAGCCAGCCGAACGATGGTGCCGAGAGTTTCGCCCTGCATTACCGCATGTCGCTCTGACCGCTACACGACACCGGGGCCGCATTGCGGCCCCGGTTTCATTTTCGGTCAACGCCGCAACGGCCACAGACTGCTGACCGACAACGCTTCCATAACCATTTCAGGCATCCGCTGAGACAAGCGCTGGATAATCGCTTGCGCGGCGCTTTGCGCGTCCCATTTCTGCGGCAGCGCCACCGTCAGGGTGGTGGGCTTTTTCAGGTTTTGCGGTGCGATCAGGGTGAGGTCGATTTCCTTGGGCGAGAGCACGCTGCGAGATTCGCTGAACCACTGGCCCAGGCTGTTCTGCGCCGTCGGCCACTGGCTGCTCTCATGTTGCTGGAGCGCCGTGATGCTGCTCAGGATCGCCACGACATGGGCCGTTTGCCCCGCCTGCAGCAGCGGCAGGGCGCTTTGCAGGCAGTAGGCGCTGGCTGACAGGTTGCTCTGGATCAGCGCTTCGAACATTTCCGTTCCGCTGGACTTCGCGTCGAGGTAGTCGCACGTCCCGGCGTTAAGGATCAGCGTGTCGAGCGCGCCCCAGCGTTGCTGAATACATCGGCTCATGTGCTCGGCTTGCGCGGCATCGCTCAAATCACCGTCCAGCACGAGGCAGTGCCGGGCGAGACTGCTGGGTAGCGCGTCGAAGGGCGCACGGCCGCTGATCGCGACGTGATGACCGAGCATGAGCAACTGTGCTGCCAACGCATGGCCCAAACCACTGCTGGCGCCGGTTACCCAGATACGTTTCGGATCCTCAGTATTCAAGGGCATCTTCGTTGCTGTGCTCTTTGGGCAGTTGTCGGAAAGCGTCGATGGCGCGCTGGCGGCTTGGGCCAAGGTCGACGATGGGCTGTGGATAACCTTGCACGCCGAACAGCCCGCCGGGGCTGTGGATATCCTTATCGTCCAGCGCTTTCAACTCCGGCAGCCAGTGTCGCAGGAAGCGGCCCTTGCTGTCGAAGCGCTCGGATTGGCTGACGGGGTTGAACACCCGGAAATACGGCGCAGCGTCGGTGCCCGTGGACGCACTCCACTGCCAACCGCCGTTGTTTGCGGCCAGGTCGCCGTCTATCAGATGGCGCATGAAAAAAGCTTCGCCCTCGCGCCAGTCGATCAGCAGGTTCTTGCTCAGGAACATTGCCACCACCATGCGCAGGCGGTTGTGCATCCAGCCGGTGGCGAGCAATTGACGCATGGCGGCATCGACAATCGGGATGCCGGTGCGGCCCTCCTGCCAGGCGGCGAGGTCTTCGGGGGCGTCGCGCCATTTCACCGCTTCGGTCGCCGGGCGGAAGGCGCGGTGGCGAGAAACCCGCGGATAACCGACGAGCACATGTTTGTAGAACTCGCGCCAGAGCAACTCGTTGACCCAGGTAACGGCGCCGGGATTGCCGCTTTCGAACTCGCCGTAGTTGTTGGCAATCGCGGCGTGCAGGCACTGGCGCACGGAAATCACCCCGGCGGCGAGGTAGGGCGACAGTTGGCTGGTGCCGTCGACGGCGGGCAGGTCGCGTTGTTCGGTGTAGTCCGCCATGTCGTCTTCGACGAAGCCGGCCAGTCGCTCGCGGGCGTGGTCTTCGCCTGCCGGCCACTGCTCGCGCAGCGACGCTGCGGGAGTGGGAAAGCCTTCGATATGTCGTGGGACATCGTCACTGGCGATGGCAGTCTTCGCCTGCTTGCGCGGCAACGGCTGCAAGGCGGGCAGGCCGTGGTGCAGGCGCTGGTAACAGAGCTTGCGGAACTGGGTGAAGACCTTGAAGTAACCGCCCTGGCGAGTGAGCACCGTGCCCGGTTTGAACAGCAACTGATCAAGGTAGCTGTGCAGGCCGATGCCATGCTGTTGCAGGTATTCGCCGACGTCGCGATCACGCTGCTGTTCGTTGATCCCGTATTCCTCGTTGACGTGGACATCCTGCACGCCGTGTTCCCGGCATACCTCGTGGAGCACCCGGGGTGCGTCTTTCCAGTCATCGGCTACACGAATAAGCAGCGGGATGTTCAGTTCGCCGAGCGCCTGTTTCAGCGCCTCCAGATTGCGCAGCCAGAAGTCCACCTTGCAGGCGGCGTCATCGTGACGCTTCCACTGCGCCGGGCTGACCAGCCAGAGCGCCAGGCACGGGCCGCGCTCGCAAGCGGCGGCCAGGGCAGTGTTGTCATGCAGGCGCAGGTCGCTGCGCAGCCAGATCAATTGCATTATTCGGGTCCGTGTTTTTCCGTGGCAAGCGGCTTGAGGTCTTGCAGGCACCTGCACGCCGCCAGGGGCGAGTCGAGCAAGTGCCAATCGGGATCTGTCGGCAACGCATGCTTGTGTAAAGTGACCGCGGCGCCGAACAGGAGTTTCGGTACGCTCAGCGGCGCGAGGGTGCGTTGCAGTCGGTCGCTGTCCTGGGCGGTGTTGATACTGACCAGCACTGCCCTCGCGCCCAGTTGCTCGACGCCCAGTGCCAGGTCGCGGGCGGGCAGGGTGCTGTCGAACACTTCCACCGGGCAGCCGGCATCGCTCACCAGCCAGGCGCACAGCCACAACTGCGGATCGAATGGCAGGGCGCCGCCATTGACCAGCATCGCCGGCGCGCCGTTGCACTGGCGGTTGTTGTGGTACACCCGAAGCCCCAGCTTGCTGCGCAGCCAACTGTGGAAGAAGCCCTGTTCGAGGCGAGCGGTAGGGTGGGTTTGCCAGCGTGCTTCGAGATGGCCGAGCAAGGGCAACAGCAATTGCTCGCACAAGGTGGCGGCGGGGTAGAGCGCCATGGCCTGGTTGAACTGCTGGTCGAGCTGGCGCTCGGCGAGGTGGGCGATGCACTCGGTGAGGTGGGTGCGCAGCGCCTGCCAGTCGTCTCCGGGAATGCTCTGCTCGGGCGACTTGTCGCTGTCGAGCAGCGGCAGCACCTGACTGACCGCAACACCACGGTTGAGCCACGACAGAATGCTGCGGATGCGTTCCACCTGATCGCTGCTGTACAGCCGGTGGCCCTTGCTGGTGCGCTGCGGCACCACCAGGCCATAACGCCGCTCCCAGGCGCGCAGGGTGACCGGGTTTACGCCGGTCAGCCGTGAGATTTCGCGAATGGGCAGCAGCGGTTCAGATGGCATTGCGCAGGCTCAGGTTTTCCGGGTGCGGCTGCAGGTAGACCTGGCTCAGCAAGTACGCATCGGGATGATGATTGAGGTGGTGCTTGAGCAGCGTCAGCGGCACCACCAGCGGGACGATCCCGGCCATGTATTGCTCGATCACGCGGCGGATTTCCTGCTTGTCCCCGGCGTCGAGGAAGCGCCGCAGGTAACCGCTCAGGTGCATCAGCACATTGCCGTGGGTGCCGCGGTTGGCGCAGCGGCGCAGCGCGGCGATCAACTGGCTGAAATACGCCGGGCCGATCTGCTGCGGGTCGTCCTGGCGGCTCATGCTGCCCAGCAGCTTGCCGAGCACTTTGTATTGCTCGGGGTTGTGCGCCATCAATTGGTACTTGTAGCGGGAGTGGAAGGCGATCAGCGCGTGACGGCTCAGGCCCTCGGCGCACAGGCGTTGCCAGTCGGCATAGGCCAGCACGCGGATGATGAAGTTTTCCCGCAGCACCGGATCGCACAGCCGGCCTTCTTCTTCCAGCGGCAGGTCCGGGCGCAGTTCGCGAAAACGCGCGGCATACAGGCCGCTGGCGCGCTCGCGTGCGGGGTAGCCGTTGGCCTGGTAGACCTTGATGCGCTCCAGCCCGCAGGACGGCGATTTCTGCATGAAGATGTAGCCGCAGATATCGTCCAGCTCGACGGCCATCTGGTCGGCGTACTGGATCAGCGCATCGGAAACATCGATGGTGTCGTCGCGGCTGTTGACGGCGCGAGGCTGGGCCGGATCGCCGGCAAGGTGGATCGCGGCACGGGGCGTGCCCAGGCCGATCGCCACTTCGGGGCAGATGGGCACCAGCTCGAAATGCTCCGCCAGCGCTTCGGTGCACAGGCGCGATTCCTTGTGACCGCCATTGAAGCGGACTTCTTTACCGGCGAGGCAGGCGCTGAGGGCAATTTTGGGCTTGGTAGCGGGCATGGTCGGCAACCTTTCTTGTACAAAGATAAAAACCTGTACAACTTCGCTCAGCATAAGCCGGAAGTTGTACAAGTCAATATTTCTGTAGAGGTCGCGTTGCCCGCGGGGTTTATTCGAGGTGTTCGATCAATCGGCGGGCGGCTTCCTGGCCGCTGAGCCAGGCACCTTCGACCCGGCCCGACAAGCACCAGTCGCCGCAGGCGTAGAGGCCCAGGTCGGCATCGGCGAGAGCGCCCCATTCGTGGTTGCTGGCGGGGCGTGCGTAGAGCCAGCGGTGCGCCAGGGTGAAGCTCGGTGCCGGGACCGCACAGCCGACCAGCTCGGCGAAATCGCCCAGCAACTGTTCGATCACCGCCTCTTTCTGCAAGTCGATGTGCTGTTTGCTCCAGGCCGAGGTGGCGTGCAGCACCCAGGTGTCCAGGCGCTCCTCGCGTCCCGGCTTGCTGCGGTTGCGCGCCAGCCAGTCGAGCGCGCAGTCCTGCACGAAGCAGCCCTGCATGGGCGTGGCCAGCGGGGTGTCGAAGCCGAGGGCGATGGCCCAGGTCGGCTCCATCTGCACGCCGGCCGCGGCGGCGGCGAGTTTCGGCGTGGCGGCCAGCAAGGCCGCGGCCTGCGGTGCAGGCACGGCGACGATGACCTTGCTGAACGGGCCGTGGCTGCAGCCTTCGGTGTCTTGCAGGTGCCAGTACTGTTTGCCGCGGAAGACTTCACTGATGCGGCAACTGAAGTTCACCGTGACGTCCTTGAGCAGGCCGCGGGTGATGGCGCTCATGCGCGGCGTGCCGACCCAGCGGGTCTGTTCGTCCGGCGAAGGGCTCAACTGGCCGTCGCGGTAGTTGTAGAGCTGTGGCTTCCACTCCGCGACCCAGCCCTTGGCTTGCCAGTGCTGGATCTGCTCGACGAAACGGCGGTCGCGGGCGGTGAAGTATTGCGCACCGAGGTCCAGCGCCCCGGCTTCGCTGCGCTTGCTGGCCATACGTCCGCCGCTGCCGTGCCCCTTGTCGAACAGGTGGACGGTCAGTCCTTCCTTCTGCAAGGCCCGGGCGGCAGAGAGTCCGGCAATGCCGGCACCGATGATGGCGATAGGTACGGTCATGATGGGCCTCTTTGAACCTTCTAGTAGGTACAGACAGCCACGCTGTCGGACAAACCTGTACAACTCCAGGGTTTTGTATAAGATCAGTCGGCTCGTTGCAACAGGTTGGCCTATGTTTATCCCAGAGTGAACGGTCAAAAAAGTGCCTTGCTTTTAAAAGTAGACCAGCGAGCGCCATCATGAGGACACGGCCATGAATATATTGCTGACCGGTGGTACCGGCCTGATTGGACAGCAACTGTGTCGCCACTGGCTCGACCAGGGCCATCGACTGACGGTCTGGAGCCGCCGTGCCGACCAGGTTGGCCAGCTTTGCGGTGCCGGCGTTCGTGGCATCAGCGAACTGGAGGCTTACGGCGACGGGCCGCTGGATGCGGTCATCAACCTGGCCGGCGCGCCGATCGCCGATCGGCCCTGGACCGTGTCGCGGCGGGCGCAGTTGTGGGGCAGCCGGATCACCCTGACCGAACACCTGCTGGCCTGGCTGGAGCGCCGTGAGCAGCGCCCGGCCGTGATGATTTCCGGCTCCGCGGTGGGTTGGTATGGCGATGGCGGCGAGCGTGAATTGACCGAGTCTTCGCGCCCGGTCAAAGAGGACTTCGCCAGCCAGTTGTGCATCGCCTGGGAAGAAACCGCGCAGCGCGCCGAAGCCCTGGGCATCCGTGTCGTGCTGCTTCGCACCGGTCTGGTCCTGGCCAGTGAGGGCGGCTTTTTGTCGCGCCTGCGGCTGCCCTTCAAACTCGGGCTGGGCGGGCCGATCGGCGATGGACGGCAGTGGATGCCGTGGATTCATATCCAGGACGAAATCGCCCTGATTGATTTTCTCTTGCAGCGCAACGATGCCAGCGGTCCTTATAATGCCTGCGCTCCGGAGCCTGTCCGCAACCGCGAGTTCGCCCGGCGCCTGGGCCGCACGCTGCACCGGCCGGCGTTCATGCCGCTGCCTGCGCTGGTTTTGAAAGCGGGGCTTGGCGAGCTGTCGACCTTGCTGCTCGGTGGCCAGCGCGCCCGCCCGGTGCGTGCGCTGGCGGCGGGCTTCACTTTCCGTTTCAACGATGTGCAATCGGCGCTGGATGAGTTGTCCCCCCGCCTCTGAAAAGGATGTTGCATGACCGATCATGCTTTGCTGCTGGTCAACCTGGGTTCACCGGCGTCCACCTCCGTCGCCGATGTGCGCCGTTACCTCAATCAGTTCCTGATGGACCCTTACGTCATTGACTTGCCGTGGCCGGTGCGGCGTCTGCTGGTGTCGCTGATCCTGATCAAGCGCCCGGAACAGTCCGCCCATGCCTACGCATCGATCTGGTGGGACGAGGGCTCGCCGCTGGTGGTGCTGACCCGTCGTCTGCAACAGGCCGTGGCGCCGCACTGGACCCACGGGCCGGTGGAAATCGCCATGCGCTATGGCGAGCCGTCGCTGCCCTCGGTGTTGAAGAAACTCGCCGCCCAAGGCGTGCGCAAAGTGACCCTCGCGCCCCTGTATCCGCAGTTCGCCGACAGCACCGTGACCACCGTGATCGCCCAGGCGAAAGAGGTGATCGCCGAACAGCAGTTGCCGTTGCAGATGACCGTGTTGAAGCCGTTCTATGACCAGCCCGAGTACATCGATGCGCTGGTGGCGAGCGCCAAGCCTTATCTGGAGCAGGATTTCGATCACTTGCTGCTGAGTTTCCACGGGCTGCCGGAGCGGCACCTGAAGAAGCTCGACCCGACTGGTACGCATAACTTCCAGGACGCCGACTGCTGCCGTGAGGCCTCGGCGGAAATGCTCGCCGTCTGTTATCGCGGTCAGTGCCTGCGGACCGCCCAGGCCTTCGCGCGCAAGATGGGCTTGCCGGATGGCAAATGGTCGGTGTCCTTCCAGTCGCGGCTAGGCAAGGCGAAGTGGATCGAGCCCTACACCGAAGCGCGGCTGGATGAACTGGCCAAGGCCGGGGCGAAAAAGCTGTTGGTGATGTGCCCGGCGTTCGTTGCCGACTGTATCGAGACCCTCGAAGAAATTGGCGACCGCGGTCGCGAGCAGTTCATCGAGGCGGGCGGGGAGGAGTTGAAGTTGGTGCCTTGTCTGAATGATCACCCGCAATGGGTGCAGGCACTGGTTACGTTGTGCGAGCGGGCTTGAACCGGTGTTTCGGCGATAAAGTGCGGGGCTTCACGGAATCCTGGGGCTGTTCAGCTCTCACGGTTGCGTGACACGTTACCTGTAGGAGCGAGCTTGCTCGCGAGGGGCCGCGTGTTGTCGGAGCGCCGAACCGCATCGCTGGCAACCCAGCTCCCACAAGAACGGCGTTGCTTCAGAAGTCAGAACAGTACCCCGTGAAGAAATGAAAAGAGGGCTCCATTGGAGCCCCCTTTTTTACAGGTGAAGATCATCCCGCTCAGGGCAGATGATCATCCATCACCTTGTTCTTCCAACCATCATTGCCCGGCAACAGCAGGTTCAGGGCGATAGCCACCACCGCGCACAGCGCGATGCCTTTCAGGCCCCAGTCATCCGGGCCGTCACCGCTACCTACCAGCACACCGCCGATACCGAATACCAGGGTCACCGAAACGATCACCAGGTTGCGGGCTTCGCTCAGGTCGATCTTGTGGCGGATCATGGTGTTCATGCCGACCGCAGCGATCGAGCCGAACAGCAGGCAGAGAATGCCGCCCATCACCGGCACCGGAATGCTCTGCAACAGCGCGCCGAACTTGCCGATGAACGCCAGGGTAATGGCGAACACCGCCGCCCAGGTCATGATCTTCGGGTTGTAGTTCTTGGTCAGCATCACCGCGCCAGTCACTTCGGCGTAGGTGGTGTTGGGCGGGCCGCCGAACAGGCCGGCAGTGGTGGTGGCAATGCCGTCACCCAGCAGGGTGCGGTGCAGGCCAGGGGTCTTCAGGTAATCGCGACCGGTCACGCTGCCTACCGCGATCACGCCGCCGATATGTTCGATCGCCGGCGCCAGGGCGACCGGAACGATGAACAGGATGGCCTGCCAGTTGAACGCCGGCGCGGTGAACTTCGGCAGTTCCAGCCATGGCGCAGCAGCGATCTTGGCGACATCGACCACACCGAAGGCGAACGACAGGCCGAAGCCCACCAGCACGCCGGCAATGATCGGCACCAGGCGGAAGATGCCTTTGCCGAAGACCGCGACGATCAGGGTGGTCAGCAGTGCCGGCATCGAGATCATCATCGCCGTGCTGTACGGCATCAGGGCGGTGCCGTCGCCGGCCTTGCCCATGGCCATGTTGGCCGCGATCGGCGCCATGGCCAGGCCGATGGAGATGATGACCGGACCGATCACCACCGGTGGCAGCAGGCGGTCGATGAACCCGGTGCCTTTGATCTTCACCGCCAGGCCCAGGAAGGTGTAGACGAAGCCCGCAGCCATGACGCCGCCCATGGTTTCGGCCAGGCCGAACTGGCCCTTGGCGAGGATGATCGGGGTGATGAAGGCGAAGCTGGAGGCCAGGAACACCGGCACCTGACGCCCGGTGACGATCTGGAACAGCAGCGTGCCGAGGCCTGCGGTAAACAGTGCGACGTTGGGATCAAGGCCGGTGATCAGTGGCATCAGCACCAGGGCGCCGAAGGCCACGAAGAGCATTTGTGCGCCGGAGACGATCTGGCGCCAGAGCGGTTCGTTGAACTCGTCCTGCATGCTCAGGCGTCCTTCTGCTTGGTGCCGAAGATCTTGTCGCCGGCATCGCCCAGGCCGGGAATGATGTAGCCGTCTTCGTTCAGGCGCTGGTCGATCGAAGCGGTGAAGAGCTGCACGTCAGGGTGGGCTTTCTCCACCACGGCGATGCCTTCCGGCGCGGCCACCAGGACCATGGCGCGGATATCCTTGCAACCGGCGCGCTTGAGCAGCTCGATGGTCGCGACCATGGAACCGCCGGTGGCCAGCATCGGGTCGATGATCAGGGCCAGGCGCTGGTCGATTTCCGGCGCGAGTTTTTCCAGGTAGGTGTGGGCTTCGAGGGTTTCCTCGTTGCGGGCCACGCCTACGGCGCTGACTTTGGCGCCCGGGATCAGGCTGAGCACGCCTTCGAGCATGCCGATTCCGGCGCGCAGGATCGGGACTACAGTGATTTTCTTGCCGGCGATCTTCTCGACTTCAACGGCGCCGCACCAGCCATCGATGGAATAGGTTTCCAGCGGCAGGTCCTTGGTGGCTTCATAGGTCAGGAGCGCGCCGACTTCCTGGGCGAGTTCGCGAAAATTCTTGGTACTGATATCGGCACGGCGCATGAGGCCGAGCTTGTGGCGGATCAGCGGATGGCGGATCTCACGGATGGGCATGGGGAAGGGCTCCGGAATGCGGGCAAAAAAACCGCGCTAGATTAATCTATTCGACCGTGTGTGTCCTATAGCCACACTGGACGTTAGTCCAGAAATGCTTGATCTGATGCGTGTGGATGCGTACCTTTGCCCGCTTTTCCAAATCCTGACTCCCTGGAGAGTTTCATGTCCGCTGATCTCGAGCACATCCGTCAAGTCATGCGCGAGGCCGACTGCCTGCACGATGAGGCCGCAGTCGAGGCGGCCATCGCCCGGGTCGGCGCGCAGATTACCGAGCGCCTGGCCGACAGCAACCCGGTGGTGTTCTGTGTCATGAACGGCGGGCTGATCTTCGCCGGCAAACTGTTGACCCACCTGCCGTTCCCGCTGGAATCCTCCTACCTGCACGCCACCCGCTACCGCAACCAGACCAGCGGCGGCGACCTGTTCTGGAAGGCCAAACCGGAAGTCTCGTTCATCGACCGCGACGTGCTGATCATCGACGACATCCTCGACGAAGGTCACACCCTCAGCGCCATCATGGATTTCTGCCGTCATGCCGGTGCGCGCAACGTCTACACCGCCGTGCTGATCGACAAGGACCACGACCGCAAGGCCAGCCCGGACCTCAAGGCCGACTTCGTTGGCCTGAGCTGCGTCGACCGCTATGTCTTCGGCTACGGCATGGATTACAAGGGCTACTGGCGTAACGCCAATGGCATCTACGCCGTCAAAGGACTCTGACACCATGGCCAAGCCTTCCTACCTGGACCAGTCGCTGTTTGCCGAGGTGGCACAAAAGGCCGCGCAAAGCCCGCGGGCCCGTGCGCACCACAACTTCCATGAGATGGAAGATCCGTGCCACCGCATGCTGGTCGGCCTGCAGCCGGAAACCTACGTTCCGCCCCACCGCCACCAGGCGGCCGACAAGGCCGAGAACCTGATCGTCCTCAAGGGCAAGCTGGGCCTGCTGATTTTCGATGAGGCCGGCAATGTGGTGGACAAGCGGATCATGCAGGCTGGCGGCGATTGCCTGGGGGTTGATCTGGCGCCCGGCATTTTCCATGGCCTGGTGGTCATGGAACCTGACACCCTGATGTTCGAATGCAAGGCCGGCCCGTACCGCCCGGTCAGCGACGGCGACATGGCCCCTTGGGCACCGCGCGAAGGCGAGCCGGAAGTCGCGGCCTACCAGGCGTGGATGCGCGCACAGTTCGACTGATTGCCCGCGGGGCCTGGCGCAACGCCTGCGCCCCGCGACAACCGGACACATCATGGTAGAGTGCCAGGCCCTCCAAGGAGCCTGTCATGCGTGCGACGATTCTCCCGCTTCTCCTGTTCCTGAGCCTGCCTGCCGTTGCGGCGCCGATGCATGGCCAGTTCCTGCCGCCGGACGAGCAGTCGGTACGCGGGGAAAACCCCGAAAGCCAGCAACTGCTGCAAGTGACCAGCTATTCGGTGGTCGTCGGTAACCAGCGCCAGTCCAACCAGCAACCGCTGCCGATCACTTCGTCGCTGACCATGCGCCTGAAAGGCAAGCCGCTCAGCCAGGGCGCGACCATCACCCAGGTGGTGATCAGCTTCGACGGCGAGGGCAAAAGCCTGAAAAAGCCGGCTTTCGACAGTGCCACCCGCACCCTGACCCTGAATTACGCGCCGGCGCAGTACCAGGTGATCCTCGACCTGCTGCGCAACGACACCGTCTACGTGCAATTCCTCAGCTACCCCAACGGCCACATCTGGGCCGATCTGCACACCGGAACCCTTCGCGCGCGTTGAGCGCCGGGCCCGCCGGGGGGTAAACTGCCCGCCCCGTGGAAAATGTCCTTGATGGTTCAGTTGGAGTCGGTAATGCGTAAAGACAAGAAGCAGGTGATTGGCGACGAAATCAGCGATGACTACGTCAAATCGTTCCTCATTTACGAGCCAGCCGATGGCGTGACCTCGCCTTCGCACCACAAGCTGATCAAGGGCTACCGTGGCCTGCGCATCGACGACTTCGAGCGTTATGTCGGTTTCTTCGTTGAAGCCGGTTACGACCTGGACGGCAAGGACGAGCACGGCAAGACCTTCGTCGAGGCGATCGCCGACCAGCGCAACGCGCCGGAATACGTCGAGATCATCGAGAAAGCCCGCGGCTGATCGATCTTCGGCCCATAAAAAAACGCCCCGAAGGGCGTTTTTTTATGAGCGCGACTCAAGCGTAGCTTGGCGCCGGGCTGCTTTCGACCAGGCCCAGGGCCTCGTCGTTGTAGGCGCTGACCTTGTGGTACAGGGCTGCGTCGGCTGCCAGGACTTTCTCCCGCGCGGGGAAGATTTCCTTGAGCTTCTCGGCCCACTCGCCCTTGGCCTTGTCGGCAAAGCAGCGTTCGATCAGATCCAGCATGATCGACACTGTCACCGAAGCGCCTGGCGAGGCACCCAGCAGGGCGGCGAGGGTGCCGTCCTGTGCGGCCACCAGTTCGGTACCGAACTGCAGAACGCCGCCTTTTTTCGGGTCTTTCTTGATGATCTGCACGCGCTGGCCGGCGACTTCCAGGCGCCAGTCCTCGGCTTTCGCTTCCGGATAGAAGCGGCGCAGGGAGTCCAGGCGCTGCTCCATCGACTGCATCACTTCGCTGACCAGGTACTTGGTCAGGTCCATGTTGTCGCGGGCCACGGCCAGCATCGGGCCGATGTTGCCCATGCGCACCGACAGCGGCAGGTCAAGGAACGAACCGTATTTGAGGAACTTGGTGGTAAAGCCCGCGTATGGGCCGAACAGCAGGGATTTCTTGCCGTCCACCACACGGGTGTCGAGGTGCGGAACCGACATCGGCGGAGCACCGACCGCGGCCTGGCTGTAGACCTTGGCCTGGTGTTGCTTGACGATTTCCGGGTTGTCGCAGCGCAGCCACTGGCCACTGACCGGGAAGCCGCCGAAGCCTTTGCTTTCCGGGATACCGGACGCTTGCAGCAGCGGCAGGGCCGCGCCACCGGCGCCGAGGAACACGAAGCGGGCGTCGACATCACGGCTGCTGCCGCTGTTGACGTCCTTGACGCTGACGGTCCAGCCGCTGCCGTTACGGCGCAGGCCAGTGACCTTCTTGCTGTACTTGACCTGCGCATCCGGCGCGTTGGCCAGGTGCTTGAGCAGTTTGTTGGTCAGCGCGCCGAAGTTGACGTCGGTGCCCTTGATCACGCGGGTAGCGGCGATCTTCTGGTCCGCTGGGCGACCCGGCATCATCAGTGGCATCCACTCCTTCATCACCGCCTGGTCTTCGGTGTATTCCATCTCGGTGAAGGCGTGATGCTGCTTGAGCAGCTCGAAGCGCTTCTTCAGGAACGCGACGCCTTTGTCACCCTCGACGTAGCTCAGGTGTGGCACCGGGTTGATGAACGCCCGTGGCGAGCTGAACGCACCTTTTTTGCTCAGGTACGCCCAGAACTGACGGGAAACCTCGAACTGGGTGTTGATCAGCACCGCTTTCTTGATGTCGATGCTGCCGTCAGCGGCCTGAGGCGTGTAGTTCAGTTCACACAGCCCGGCATGGCCCGTACCTGCGTTGTTCCACGGATTGGAACTTTCCGCGGCACCCGAATCCATCAACTCGACGACTTCCAGCTTGATTGCCGGGTCGAGTTCCTTGAGCAGCACGGCCAGGGTGGCACTCATGATGCCTGCCCCTACCAGTACCACATCGACTGTTTCGTTCTGCGCCATTTAACGCATCTCCAAAATCTTCAGCACCTAATTGACAGCATAGGACCCCGGAACTCCGAGACTGCCCTATCCGATACTTCGCAGCTTTCCAACGTTCACGGACACTGCCAACCAGGCTCGTTAGATGCGTATGAACGCATTTTGCGGCCGGTGCGGCAATTCGACTTATGGTCGAGGCGCCCGTCGTGCGCTATGAAACCGGCCTCAGTCACCCATGACGGATGAAGGCCGTAGCCAGCTGCTTGGGGCTGTTCGGGACACTGATGATGCTTTTGCACATACCAGACTGTTCATTGCTCGCCACACTCTTGTGAAGTTGTGAAAACCCGTTTTTTCACGCTCTTTTGGAGTCGTGAACCTCAAAAATGGACCGTGCAGGGCAGGTCCGTCAGGTTCAGGCAGAGCATGGGGGCCGAGAAAAAAGCGGGCACACCGGCTTCGCAAGACCTGTGTGGGCGGCTCTCTGTGGGCGGATGCGGGGAAGCCGATGCGTGGCATTGGCGGTACTGCGGGGCCCGATCAGGAGACGTCCTTATAATCGGGGGCAGATTATAACGAGGTCGCCGGGAGAAACGACCTTTATTAACGACTTTTCTTGCTCGGCCGTCAGGCGGCGAGCATGCGCTGCAGTCGATTGCCGCGCGGACGCTGTACGACCCGGGCGTTACCGGGGAGTGGACGGTTCAGCCATTGCAGGCGCGATTCGCTGACTTCCACCCAGCCGAACCCGGCAGGTAGCTGTTCGCAGCATTTGAATGCCTGGCACAGGCCCTGCGCGTCGAGGCGCGCGAAGTGGCGTTGCGGCTGGCGTTTGAAGAGCAGGGACCAGAGGCTGTGCATGGCGATGTACCGGTAGGAAACTGGCGCCAGCATACGTCGGCAATGATGAAGTCCGTATGACAGGGAATTGGATGCATGAAAGCGCTGTCCTAACCCCAGAGGCCCGATGACTGGCGCACGACGGGCTGGGTATACTGGCGGCCTTTGCCGCTATTCCAGGAGAGATGAGCATGTTGCAACGTTTGTTGTTCGGTTTGATCGCTGTGACCAGCCTGACCCTGGTGGGTTGTGCCCACAGTCCGCAACAACTCAGCCCGCAACCGAAACTCACCGCCCAGCTCGCACCCGTTGGCCATGGCCAGCCGGTGGTGGTGCGGGTGGTCGACGGCCGCGGTACCCAGACCCTCGGCACCCGCGGTGGTCTGTACCCGGAAACCAGCGCCATCAGCGTCACCGGCAACGACATCCTGCCCAAGCTGCAGGCCCAGGCTGAAGCCGCTGTCCGCCTGTTGGGCTTCACCCCGACGCCGAACGCCTACAACGCGCCGCAGTTGACCGTGACCCTGGCCGAACTCAAGTACCAGTCGCCCAAAGAAGGCCTGTACGTGACCGAAGCCACCATCGGCGCGACCTTCAAGGCTGACGTAAACAACGCCAACCGCCGTTACAGCGGCCGCTACGGCGCTTCGCTGGACCAGCGTTTCGGCATGGCGCCGAACCAGGAAACCAATACCAAGCTGGTCAGCGATGTGCTCAGCGACGCGTTGACCCGCCTGTTCAAGGATCCGACCATCGGTCAGGTGTTGGGCGAGTAACGCTGTCGGGCTGCTGTGCAGCCCTTCGCGAGCAAGCTCGCTCCTACAGCAAACGCAAAAAGCCCGATGCCTGTCGCCAGGCATCGGGCTTTTTCATGGCGGCGGTCAGGCCGCGTCGACGTAGAAGTCGAGCACGCTGATACCGGTCTGGCTGTCGACCTCCGGCAAATGATCGTGGGGATGGCCGCCCAGGGCACAGTAGACCAGCCATTGGCGGTCCTGGACGTTGAAGGCCAAACCGTCGATCAGCGCTTCCTGCTCCTCGCTCTGGGCAATCAGATAGAGGCGATCCTGGTTTTCGGCGTGCAGCATGACAAGCTCCGGTTCGTTGGGAGGGCAACAGGGTGGCTTGTCTGGATGACGACTGTATGACGGCGCAATTTATCGTCATTGGTCGTAAAGGGCGGGCAGGGACGGGCGGCTTGGGTAGAATGCGCGCGTTTCGAAGCAATCGTGGTTCTTTCGAGGTAAGGCGATGTCGCTGCAAATGTTCTGGGGCCTGTTCGCTGCCCACCCGACCAAACTGATCAATCTGCTGGCCCTGCTGCTGACCTGCCCTGGCGGCGTGCTCCTGCACAACGCCCGGCGCCGCGCCTCACGGGCCATGGCCAGCCTGCCGGCGGGCGAGGCAGCCATCGACCTGCTGACCCAGCGGGTCAACCGGTTCTATTACAGCCTGGGGTTTGCTTTCCTGGCGCTGGCGCTGCTGTTGTCCTGGGTCAGCACCTGGATCTGACCTCTTCAGGGCCTCATCGCGCGCTTGCCATGAGGCCCTGAAGCGTTACAGCGGCAACCCGGCCTTGACCCGATACTGATTGCGCACCGGCATCGCGTACTGCAACACCAGGTACGGACGATGCTCTTTCGGGCACGCTTCCAGCCGGCGCTGCCACTCCGCCTGAGCCTTGGCCAGCTCTTCGGCGCCAAACAGTTCGGCCGCCTTCGGCACCTGCAACTCTGGGTCCGCATCCGCCCACTGCGCGTACGCCAGGTAATGCGCCGGGAACAGCCGGTAGCCAGCGAGAATCTGCCGGTCGATCTCCACCGCCAATTGCTTGGTGTCGTCGAAGAGCTCAGTTACTGGCGCCGCGAAGTTGATGTGCACCCGCCCTTTGTAGCCGGTGATGCCCTGGGCGATGCTCAGGTCATCCTCACCCGGCGCCTTGCTGTAGCTGCCGGTGGTGGCGCGGATGTACAGCTCGCGGGCCTTGGCCTGGTCGCACGGGTCGTATTCGTAGCTGATCGACACCGGGCTCAGGTTCAGCGACTGGATCACCTCGCCGAACGGCTCGCTCTTGCGGCTCATGTGGAACATCTTGAGGATCGCCGAATCGGTGCGATCGTCGCCGTCCTTGGCGCGGCCTTCGGCCTGGGCGATCCAGATCGAGGCGCCGTCGTTGCGAATCGAGTGGTTGATGTAGGCCGAGAGCAGTTGATAGGCCGCCAGCTTCTCGCGCCGGCCGCTGATGGAGCGGTGCACGATGAAGCTCTTGTTCAGGCGCATCATGTCGCTGACGAAGGGCTTCTGCAGCAGGTTGTCGCCGATGGCGATGCGCGGGGTCGGCAGGCCGGCGTGGTAGACCGCGTAGTTGACGAACGCCGGGTCCATCACGATGTCGCGGTGGTTGGCCAGGAACAGGTAGGCGGTACCCGACTTGAATTGCTCCACACCGGTGTAGGTGACGCCGTCGGTGGCGCGCTCGATGGTGTGGTCGACGTAGAACTCGACCTTGTCCTGCAGGGTCGAGACGCAGGTCACGCCGGCGAATTCCTTGCGCAGACGGCGAGCGATCAGCGGCTTGAGCAGCCAGCCGAAACCTGTGGCCATGCGCGGGAAGCGGAAGCGGGTGAGGATATCCAGGAATGCCGGGTCGCTGAGCAGGCGTGCCAGAACGGCAGGGACCTCAGCGTCGTCGTAGGGTCGGATGGCATCGAATTCGCCCATCATGCTCTCTTGTTGTGAAACGGCTAGGGTAAAGGGTAAGGCTGCGCCCAGAAATACCGGCTTGAGGGGGCGCAAGACCGGCAATTATACGCACAATCACTGCGGAGGCCGCGATGCTGGAAACTGCGATCTACGATTGCCCTTATTGCGGCGAAGCCGTGGAAACCACCGTCGATCTTTCCGGTGGTGACCAGCATTACATTGAGGACTGCGCGGTGTGTTGCCGCCCGATCGTGTTCATTTTGCAGGTCCATGGTGACGAATGGATGCTGGACGTAAAGCGCGAGGACGACTGATGCAGCGAATCTACGAGCCGGAAAACCTGCTGGAAGCCGAAGTGCTGATCGGCATGCTCGGCAGCGAAGGCATCGAGGCGTACCTGGCCGGGCGCGACCTGATGGGCGGCATTGGCGAGTTGCCGGTGCACGGCCTGCTCGGCCTCGCGGTGCCCGACGAGCAGGCCGAGTACGCACGGCAACTGATCGCCGCGTACAATGCGGCCCAGCCACTTCCTGGCGACGAGCCGGATCACCTTCCGGGAATTCTGATTTGCTAGGTTTCGCCTGAATGTGTGGACGTTATGCGCTGTTTCGCTGGTCGCCGGCTTTTGCCGGGTTGCCCGGCTTTCCTGAGGGCCAGCAGGCCCAATGGAACATTTCTCCCGGCGCCCAGGTACTGATCCAGCGCCTGGACGACGGCCAGATGACTCTGGCCCGCGCCCGCTGGGGCCTGACCCCGCCCTGGCTGACCGACCTCACCCGCACCCCCGCCCATGCCCGCGCCGAAACCCTCGCCGAACAACCGATGTTCCGTGAAGCCTTCGCCAAGCGTCGCTGCCTGCTGCCGGCCAACGGTTTCTACGAATGGCGCGGCGCGGTGCGCAAGCGCCCGTACTGGCTGACGCCAGGGGAGGGTTCGTCGTTGTTCTTCGCGGCGATCTGGGAAGCGTATTCGGTGCAGGAGCAGGTCTGGCTGAGCACCGCGGTGGTGACCCAGGCGGCGATGAACCAGCGTCGTCCACTGATCCTCGATGCCGCCGGGCAGGCCGCCTGGCTCAACCCGGACACCCCGGTCGGTGAACTCCAGGGCCTGCTGGCCAGCCCGCCCGCCGCCTTGCGCGAGCGGGTGCTGGCCAACTTCGTCAACGATCCGAAGCTGAATGGCCCGGAATGCCTGACGCCGGGTTGATACCCGGCGCCCGACGCGTTCTCAGACCCGGAACTGATTGATCAACCGGCGCTGCTGCTCGGCCAGCTTGGTCAGCTCGGCGCTGGCGGCGCTGGACTCGTCGGCGCCACCGGCCACTTCGTTGGCCACCTGACCGATGTTGATCACGTTGCGGTTGATGTCCTCGGCCACCGCGCTTTGCTCTTCGGCGGCACTGGCGATCTGAGTGTTCATGTCGTTGATCACCGACACCGCGCGGGTGATGCTTTCCAGCGCCTCGGCCGCCCGCGCCGCCTGCTGCACGCTGACGTCGGTCTTGCCCTGGCTGTCTTCCATGACCCGCACCACATCGCGGGTGCCTTGCTGCAGTTGCTGGATCATCTGCTGGATTTCTTCGGTGGCCTGCTGGGTCTTCTGCGCCAGGTTGCGCACCTCGTCGGCGACCACGGCGAAGCCGCGGCCCTGCTCACCCGCCCGCGCAGCCTCGATGGCGGCGTTGAGCGCCAGCAGGTTGGTCTGCTCGGCAATGGCACGGATCGCCACCAGGATGGCGTTGATGTTCTCGCTGTCGCGGGCCAGCGCCTGCACCACGCCAACCGCGCGGCCGATCTCTTCGGCCAGGGCGGTGATCGATTGCGAGGTGTCGCGGACAATCGACAGGCCCTGGTTGGCGGCCTGGTCGGCATTGCTCGCGGCCTGGGCGGCATGGGTGGCGTTGCGCGCCACGTCCTGGGCGGTGGCGGTCATTTCGTGCACCGCGGTGGCGACCAGGTCGATCTCCGCCATCTGCTTGTGCACGCCCTGGTTGGTGCGAATGGCGATATCGGCGGTGTGCTCCGACGAGTCGCTGACCTTCTGCACCGAGCTGACCACCTGGCTGATCATCGATTGCAGCTTGCCGAGGAAGGTATTGAAGCCCTTGGCGATCGAGCCCAGTTCGTCGGCACGATCACTGTGCAGGCGGCGGGTGAGGTCGCCCTCGCCCTGAGCGATGTCATCGAGCATGGCCACCATCTGCCGCAGCGGACGGGCGATGCCGTGGGCCAGCAGCCAGATCACCAGCAGGCCGAGGGCCGCGATGGCCAGGCCGACCAGGGTCATGCCGGTAATGTCGGTGCGGCGTTGTTCGCTCAGCTCGTTCTGCAGTTTTTCCGAATCGGCCATGACCGCGCTGGTGGGCAGTTGCAGCAGCAGGGTCCAGTGGGTGCCGGTGTCGGCAATCCTGAACGGCAGGAACAGGCGGATCTGACCGTTTTCATGGTCGACTTCATAGCGCAGTGTGTCGCCACCGAGCTTGGACAGGCCGGCGGCATCGGCGGCGTCGAGGACGTCGCTGGCTTTCTCGCCGAACTTGTTTTCGTCCTTGGTGTAGGCGACCAGACGGCCGTTGTTGGAGATCAGCGCCAGTTCGCCCGCGCCGTTGTAAAGCTGGCTGTCGGCGGCCTTGAGCAGGTCCTGGATGAAGTTCACCGAGAGGTCGGCGCCGACGATGCCCTGGAATTTGCCGTCCACCAGGATCGGTTCGATAAAGGAGGCGAGCATGACCATCTTGTCGCCCACTTTATAAGGCGCGGGATCGATCACGCAGGCGCGCCGGCTTTCTTGCGAGCACAGGTAGTACTCGCTGGCGCGCACGCCGGTGGACAGCAGGGTGTTGTTGCTCAGGTCGACCAGCGCTTCCACGGCCATGCTGCCGTCGGTATTGCGGTACCACCAGGGCTGAAAGCGCCCGTTCGCGGGGTCGATGCCCTTGATCGCGGTGCCGACGAAGCTGGCGTCGGCATGATCCAGGGCGTTCGGTTCCCAGGCGATGTAGCCGCCCAGCACCAGCGGGTTATCCACAACCGTCTGCTTCAGCAGGGTGATCAGCTCTTCGCGCTGGACCTGCAGGCGCGGGGTGCCGGCTTCGTTTTTCTGGCCGATCTGGGCGTTGGTGGTGGCCAGGCCGCGAGCGATCAACAGGGGTGCTTCAAGGCGACGCAGAATCTGGCTGACTTGGGTCTGGGCCAGGGCGGTCAGGCGCTGTTCGATCAACGTATCGAACTGCTGCTGCGTGCGGTTTTGCACCAGTTCCTGGGTTTTTGCACCGGAATACACCGCATACAGCACCAGGGCTGCGACGATACTCAACACGATGGCGCCCGCCAGGGCCGCAACGGAAAACTGGATCGACTTGAACTTCATAGAGGCTCCGAGCGCAGGGAAAAGTCGCCTTGCCCCGGTGTTATCGGCGTGCCGCCGCTAAATCATGAGACTGTCGGACAGAAATCTTTGCTAACGGTTGTGGCGCGATGAATCGTGCCGGCCTAGGATACGGCCCACGTTAGAAGGGAGTTTTATTGATGCGTAGATCGGTTGTTATTGGCGCCTTGAGCGCCTCGATGCTGCTGGCGGGTTGCCAGGCGGTGAACACCACCAACGGCGGAGCGGTGGGTGTTGAACGCAAGCAATATATGTTCAGCATGCTGTCGACCGATGAGGTCAACCAGATGTACGCCCAGTCTTATCAGCAGACCCTGGGCGAAGCGTCCACCAAGGGCCAACTGGACAAGACCAGCGCTGCGGCCAAACGTGTGCAGGCCATCGCTGACCGGCTGATTGCCCAGGCGCCGCAGTTCCGCCCGGATGCTGCGCAGTGGAAGTGGGAAGTGAACCTGATCAAGAGCGACGAGCTCAACGCCAACTGCGGTCCTGGCGGCAAGATCATTTTCTACACCGGCCTGATCGACAAACTGAAACTGACCGACGATGAAATCGCCGCGGTGATGGGCCATGAAATCGCCCACGCCCTGCGCGAGCATGGTCGTGAAGCGATGTCCAAGGCCTATGGCATCCAGATTGCCCGCCAGGGCGCTGGCGCCTTGCTGGGTCTGGGTGAAGACAGCCTGGCCCTGGCTGATACCGTTGTGCAGTACAGCCTGACCTTGCCCAACAGCCGTGGCAACGAGAACGAAGCCGACCTGATCGGCCTCGAACTGTCGGCCCGTGCCGGCTACAACCCGAATGCCGCGATCACCTTGTGGAACAAGATGGCCCAGGCTTCGGGTGGCAACTCGCCGCCGGAGTTCATGAGCACTCACCCGGCTTCGGACAGCCGCATCGCGTCGTTGCAGGCGGCGATTCCGAAGGTGATGCCGTTGTATGAGCAGGCGAAGAAGTAAGAGGTTGTAAGCCTGATCGCCGGCTTGCCGGCGATCAGGCCATCAGCAATACCCGATCAGGCTCAGCCTACCCAGCCACTCACCTTCATCGCCGAATACACCGCGACCAACGCCAGCACCACGAAGGCGCTCGCTGCCAGGCGGCGGATCAGGGTCAGAGGCAGTTTGTCGGCGGCAAAGTTGCCCGCCAGTACCACCGGCACGTTGGCAATCAGCATGCCCAGGGTGGTACCGATGATCACCAGGATCAGGTGTGGATACTGCGCCGCCAGCATCACCGTGGCGACCTGGGTCTTGTCACCGATTTCCGCGATGAAGAACGCGATCAGCGTGGTCAGGAATGGCCCGAAGCGCCGCGCGGTGCTGGCTTCGTCATCGTCCATCTTGTCCGGAACCAGCGTCCACAAGGCGGTAGCGAGGAAGCTCGCGGCCAGAATCCAGTGCAAGGTCGCTTCGCTGAAGAAGCTGCCGAACCAGGCCCCGACGGCACCCGCAGCGGCGTGGTTGGCCAGGGTTGCAGCGACGATGCCGGCGATGATTGGCCAGGGCTTGCGAAAGCGAGCGGCGAGAATGAGGGCCAGCAATTGCGTCTTGTCGCCGATTTCAGCGAGCGCAACGATTGCGGTGGGGACGAGCAACGATTCCAGCATCAGGATTCCTACGGGGCGGGTCGACACGGCTATGACACGTACAGCCTTCCCGCCCCGGGTAAGGTGTGCGTGTCATAGGTCTTGTCAAACCCTGGATCCGTCTATGCGGACCGTGGGTCGTGCGCGCCATGGTCTGTGGACCAAGTATGTTGACGTCGCACTAGGCGAGCAGGGCGCTCGCGGGAGACTACTCCCCTAGGACGGAGCGGATTCTGCCTTCGCAAAACCGTTTCGGCAAGCGAAGTTTTTACGACCGCAACGCCCGGTAGATTTTGAATCCCTGGCCTTGGGCACGCACTTCGCAGTTGCCCAGCGCGCCCTCGATAAGCGGCTGATAGCGTAGGAAGCTGTTGGCGACAAGCCGCATTTCGCCGCCTTTTTGCAGATGTTCGGTGGATTTTTTCAGCAGGTTTTCCGAGGCCTGGTAATTGGTGTGGACCCCGGTGTGGAACGGCGGATTACTCAGAATGACGTCCAGTCCGCGAGGTGCGGCGTCGATCCCGTCGCCACTGATCACCTCGCCTTCCAGACCGTTGGCCGCCAGGGTCAGGCGGCTGCTGGCGACGGCGAAGGCGTCGACGTCGAGCAGGGTGACCCGGCTCTGTGGATAACGCCGTTTGATCGTCGCGCCCAGCACCCCGGCGCCGCAGCCGAAGTCCAGCACATGACCCGAGGGCAGACCGTCCAGATGCTCCAGCAACAGCGCGGTGCCGCGGTCCAGCCGGCCATGGCTGAACACGCCCGGCAGGCTGACGATCTGCAACGGGCCATCGGCCAGCGGCAGTTCGAAGCGTTCCGCGAGGCTTTCCAGCGGCTGCGCGACGGGCGGGTGCTCCACGGTCACCTGCCACAACTGGCAGTGGCGGGCGCTGTCGAGCTTGCGCGGTTTGCCGAAGGCGTGAAGTTGCTTGGCCGCCGCCTCGATGCCGCCGCGTTTTTCCCCGACCAGAAACAGCTCGCGGCCGCCCAGGCGCGAGGCGAGGGCGTTGAGCAGGTAGTTGGCCAGATCACGGGACTTGGGCAGGAACAGCACGGCGCCGTCAAACGGCACCTCCGGCACTTCGACGCCGTAGTGGCTGCGCCCGCTGTAACGGGCGTCCAGCGTTGCCTGGTCGCCGGCATGCCAGGACCAGCCCGACGCCTGGCTGAAGGTGCCCAGCAGGCTGTCGGCCGGTAACCCGGCGAGCAACAGCGGGCCTGTGAACAGATCGGCCTGACGAAGCAACACTTCACTGCGCGGGTCCATGGACGGCGGCTCCTGAAAAAAGTGGCGAAGTCTAACAGAACCCGCCTTGGCTTAGCTGACCACCCGCCGTGGGCTGCCACTCAGGAACGCACGAGCGTTTTCGCTCAACTGCTCGACGATCCGCTGCCGCGCTTCCACCGCGCCCCAGGCACTGTGCGGGGTGACGATCAGGCGCGGGATGTCGGGCGCCAGCAGCGGGTTGCCGTTGACGGGCGGCTCGACCGAAAGCACGTCGGTCGCCGCACCGCCCAGATGGCCCGCGCGCAGGGTGTCGGCCAGCGCCTGTTCGTCGATCAGGCCGCCGCGTGCGGTGTTGACGATAAAGGCGCCGGGCTTGAGCAGCGCCAGTTGCGCCGCGCCGATCATGTGGCGGGTGCTGTCGTTGAGTGGGCAGTGCAGGGTCAGGGCGTCGACCTGGGGCAGCAACTCGTCCAGGCTCAGGCGGTCTTCACGCGGCGGGCGGCCGGGCAGTTGGCCGAGCAGGACGCGCATGCCGAAGGCCTCGGCCAGTCGCCCGACCGCGCTGCCCAACTCGCCGTGGCCGAGCAGGCCGAGGGTTTTGCCTTCCAACTCGACGATAGGGAAATCCAGCAGGCAGAACTGCTTGGCCTGGCCCCATTTGCCGGCGGCGACCGCCTGTTGGTAGTCCGGCAGGCGAGTGGCCAGTGCCAGCAGCAACGTCAGGGTGTGCTGGGCTACTGACGGCGTGCCGTAGCCCTGGCAGTTGCTGACCACAATGCCCTGGGCGCGGGCGGCCTGCAGGTCGACGTTATTGGTGCCAGTGGCGGCCACCAGGATCAGCTTCAGGTCCGGGCTGGCCTTGAGGGCGGCGGCGTCCAGCACCACCTTGTTGCTGATCACCACATCGGCACCGCGCAGGCGCTCGGCGACCTGCTCGGGGGCGGTGGCGGGGTGGACGTCGAAACTGTCGAAACAGTCGCGCAGACCGCTCAGGTCGAGATCACCGAGGTCCAGCGAGCTGTGGTCGAGAAAGACGGCGTGGGTCATGAAAGGCTCCTGGATCGGTGACGGATTAAAGAAGGGGGAAGCAGCTGCCCGCAAGCTGTTGCAGCCCGGCGTCGAACGCCTGCAATTCATCGAATTGCCGTTGCAGGTCGTCGATCCGCTGGCGCAGTTGCGTGCTCTTGCCGGCGATGGCCTGGCGGGCACGCTCGAGGGAAATCTGTCCGTCGGCCATTAGAGCCTGCATCTCGCGGAGGGTAAAGCCGAGCCGCTGCGCGCATTTGATCAGCGCCAGCAGCTCTACGTCGTGCGGGTCATAGATGCGGTACTTGCCCTGGCGTTTCGCCGGGGGCAGCAGGCCGATGCTTTCGTAGTGGCGGATGCACTTGATGGTGGTGCCGGAGAGGCGGGCGGCTTCGCCGATGTACATCGAACATCCTTTCAATGCAGGGCCAGGGCGCGGACCTGCTGTAGCCAGGACTGGCGGCGCCGCGGCGTGGAGTGGAGAACCGGGCCGAACGTTAGCGTCTTTTCCGGGCGGATACCACAGAAGGCCAGGGTGGTGCGGCGCATCTGGTGCAGGGCGGGCGCGCCGTAGATCCAGCGAAAGTACCAGGGCGGAGTGTCCAGGGTCACCAGCAGGTGGGCGGTGCGCCCGGCCAGGAGTTTTTCCGGGAAGGGCGAGCCGCTCCTGTAGCGAAAGGCGAAGCCCGGCAGCAGTATCCGGTCGAGAAAACCCTTGAGCAGCGCCGGCACGCCGCCCCACCAGACCGGGTAGACCAGCACCAGGCGTTGGGCCCAGGTGATGTGCTCTTGGGCTTCGAGCAGGTCGGGTTCCAGCGGCTGCTCCTGGCGGTAGCCCAGGCGCAGGATCGGGTCGAAAGCGAGGTCACCCAGTTTGAGGAGGCGGACGTCGTGGCCGGCCTCGCGGGCAGCGTCGGCGTAGTGCTGGCCTAGGGTGGCGCAGAAACTGTCGGAGGCGGGGTGGCCGAGGATGATCAGGATGCGTTGGGTCATGTGTGGCGGGGCCCTTGGGAAAAGGGCGCAGGGTAGGGGTTGACCCTTGGGGGAGGGTCAAGCCTGTAGGGCACTGAAGACCACACCCAACTGTACCTGTTGTAACAAGTTATGAATCGTTAAGGTACGCCCCTCATTTTTACCAGGAGCCGCTTTTCATGTATTGGGCAGAATTTCTCACGGTCGCGCTGATTCACTTGCTGGCCGTCGCCAGCCCCGGCCCGGACTTCGCCGTGGTCGTGCGCGAAAGCGTGACCCACGGTCGCCGTGCCGGGACCTGGACCGCCTTTGGCGTGGGCACGGCGATTTTCCTGCATGTGGGCTACTCGCTGCTGGGCATCGGCCTGATCGTGTCGCAGTCGATCATGCTGTTCAACGCGCTGAAATGGGCCGCCGCCGCCTACCTCGTGTACATCGGCTTCAAGGCCCTGCGCGCCAAGCCGGCTGGCGCGGGCGGCGAGGCGATCCAGGTTTCCACCGTCGAACGCACACCGCGCGCGGCCTTCGTCGCCGGTTTCATGACCAATGGCCTGAACCCCAAGGCGACGCTGTTTTTCCTGTCGTTGTTCACCGTGGTCATCAACCCGCATACACCGCTGTTGGTCCAGGCCGGTTACGGCGTGTACCTGGCGCTGGCCACCGGCCTGTGGTTCTGCCTGGTGGCGATGCTGTTCAGCCAGGCCCGCGTGCGCGCCGGCTTTGCCCGCATGGGGCACTGGTTCGACCGCACCATGGGCGCTGTGCTGATCGCCCTCGGGATAAAGATCGCGTTCAGCGAAATACGCTGAACAGAGGCGGCCGGACGGTATGACCGTTCGGTCGAATGGCGGTCAAATCATTCCTTTGGCTGATTTGACCGCCGCTGGCCCGTTCTAGAGTAAGGACAGCTTTGTCCATGCCCCGTGCAACTCCAGAAAAGGGACTCCCATGTTGCAGACCCGTATCATCGCCCCCGCCGAGGGTGCGTATCAGTTTCCGCTGTTGATCAAGCGCCTGCTCATGTCTGGCAGCCGCTACGAGAAAACCCGCGAGATCGTCTACCGCGACCAGTTGCGCTACAGCTACCTGACCCTCAACGAGCGCATTGCGCGCCTGGCCAACGTGCTCACCGAAGCCGGGGTCAAGGCCGGCGATACCGTGGCAGTGATGGACTGGGACAGCCATCGCTACCTGGAGTGCATGTTTGCCATTCCGATGATCGGCGCGGTGGTGCACACCATCAATGTGCGCCTGTCGCCGGAGCAGATCCTCTACACCATGAACCACGCCGACGACCGCTTCGTGCTGGTCAACAGCGAGTTCGTCGGGCTCTACCAGGCGATTGCCGGGCAATTGACCACGGTGGAAAAAACCATCCTGCTCACCGATGGTCCCGAGAAAACCGCCGAGTTGCCCGGCCTGGTTGGCGAGTACGAGCAACTGCTGGCCGCCGCCAGCCCGCACTACGACTTCCCGGATTTCGACGAAAATTCCGTCGCCACCACCTTCTACACCACCGGCACCACCGGTAACCCCAAGGGTGTCTACTTCACCCACCGCCAACTGGTGCTGCACACCATGGGGGTAGCCACTGTTACCGGTAGCATCGACAGCATCCGCCTGCTCGGCACCGATGACGTCTACATGCCCATCACGCCGATGTTCCACGTTCACGCCTGGGGCATTCCTTACGTCGCGACCATGCTCGGCCTCAAGCAGGTGTACCCGGGGCGTTACGATCCGGAACTGTTGGTCAAGTTGTGGCGTGACGAGAAAGTCAGTTTCTCCCACTGCGTGCCGACCATCCTGCAGATGCTGCTCAACGCCAAGGGCGCGCAGAACGAGGACTTCGGCGGCTGGAAGATCATCATCGGCGGCAGCGCGCTGAACCGCGCGCTGTACGAAGCGGCCAAGGCCCGCGGCATCCAGTTGACCGCCGCCTACGGCATGTCCGAGACCTGCCCGCTGGTAGCGTGCGCGCACCTTAACGAAGAGCTGCTCGCCGGCAGCGAGGACGAGTGCGTCACTTATCGGATCAAGGCCGGCGTGCCGGTGCCCTTGGTGGAAGCGGCGATCGTCGACGGCGACGGCAGATTCCTCCCGGCCGATGGCGAAGCCCAGGGCGAACTGGTCCTGCGTGCGCCGTGGCTGACCATGGGTTACTACCGCGAAGAGGCCAAGAGCGAGGAGCTGTGGGCCGGCGGCTGGCTGCACACCGGCGATGTGGCAACCCTCGACAGCATGGGCGTGATCGACATCCGCGACCGCATCAAGGACGTGATCAAGACCGGCGGCGAGTGGGTATCGTCACTCGACCTGGAAGACCTCATCAGCCGCCATCCGGCCGTCCGCGAAGTGGCGGTGGTGGGCATCGCCGATCCGCAGTGGGGCGAGCGGCCGTTCGCGCTGCTGGTGGTGCGGGACGGCGCGAGCATCGATGCGCGGGTATTGAAGGAACACTTGAAGCCGTTTGTTGAGCTGGGCCACATCAACAAGTGGGCAATCCCCAGCCAGATCGCGCTTGTTACCGAAATTCCCAAGACCAGTGTCGGCAAGCTCGACAAGAAGCGTATCCGCATCGACATCGTCGAGTGGCAGGCCAGCAACAGCGCTTTTCTTTCCACCCTGTAAGCCGCACCGGCCCGCGTCTTGAGCGACGCGGGCCGCATTCCAGAGGCCCCGCTGCCTTGTGAAATGGAAAATATCAGCCATTCTTGCCCAGCCAGCTTGTAGACCACCCGCTCCGGCCCTGCCATGAGCGAGGGTGATGTGCAAATCACACTTTAGAGGGATCAAGCACTACTACCTGCTGGCTATAGTCGGGTCAGGGGATTTTGAGGAATGGGGAATGCGCATGCAGCGCACCGACATACGCCCTGCCAGTCTGGCGACCGATCGGCCTCCGTTTCATTGAAGGACTCACTGCCATAAAAATAAAGTACATGGAGTAGCGTCGATGACATCAGTAAATCTGTTCTGGCGCCGGGCGAAACTGCCCCTGGCCGTCAGCCTCGCTTCTACGCTTGCAAGTCCAGCATTCGCCGTCAGTTTCAACATCGGTGAGATCGAGGGGAGTTTCGACTCGTCGCTGTCGGTCGGTGCGAGCTGGTCCACCGCCAACCCGAACAAGAACCTGATCGGGGTGAACAACGGCGGAAAGGGTCTGTCGCAGACCTCCGACGACGGTCACCTGAACTTCAAGAAGGGCGAGACCTTCTCGAAGATCTTCAAGGGCATCCATGACCTCGAACTCAAGTACGGCGACACCGGCGTCTTCGTCCGGGGCAAGTACTGGTATGACTTCGAGTTGAAGGATGAGGGCCGCGAGTTCAAGGACATCAGCGACTCGAACCGCAAGGAAGGCGCAAAGTCCTCCGGCGCGCAGATTCTCGACGCATTCGTGTACCACAACTATTCCATCGCCGATCTGCCGGGCAGCGTTCGTCTTGGCAAGCAGGTGGTGAGCTGGGGTGAAAGTACCTTCATCGGCAGCGGTATCAACGCCATCAACCCGATTGACGTATCCGCGTTCCGCCGTCCTGGCTCGGAGATCAAGGAAGGCCTGATCCCGGTCAACATGTTCTACATCTCCCAGAGCCTGACCGACAACCTGTCGGCCGAAGCCTTCTACCAGCTCGAGTGGGACCAGACCGTGGTGGATAACTGCGGAACGTTCTTCTCGCAGCCGGACGTGATCGCGGATGGTTGCTCGGACAACCTGCGCGTACTGGCCAGCAACCGTGCGCTGACCCCGGTACAGCAGGCGACCTTCAGGGCCCTGGGCATCGACGTCAATGCCGAAGGCGTGAAGGTTGCTCGCGGCCCGGACCGTGATGCCCGCGACAGCGGCCAGTTCGGTGTAGCCCTGCGCTACATGTACGAGCCGTTGAACACCGAGTTCGGTCTGTACGCGATGAACTACCACAGCCGTGCGCCGATCTTCAGCGCCACCGGCGCGCCTCAGGCGGCCTACACGGCTGCGGCCGGCGCGGGCACCGCGGCACCGATCATCGTGGCGGGCAACTCGAAGTACTTCGTCGAGTATCCGGAAGATATCCGCCTCTACGGCCTGAGCTTCTCCACCACGTTGCCAACCGGTACCGCGTGGAGCGGTGAAGTCAGCTATCGCCCGAATGCTCCGGTGCAGCTCAACACCACCGACATTCTCTACGCGGGTGTCACCGCGCTGCCTCCGGCCTTCGGCCTGGGCAACGCATCGCTGCTCAAAGGCACTCCAGGCCAAGACCTGCACGGCTATCGCCGCAAGGAAGTCACTCAGTTCCAGACCACCTTCACGCACTTCTTCGACCAGGTCATGGGCGCCAGCCGCCTGACGCTGGTGGGTGAAGTCGGCGTGACTGTAGTCGGCGGCCTGGAAAGCAGCGACAAGGTCCGTTACGGCCGTGACCCGGTATACGGCCCAGGCCCTCTGCCAGCCACCGCGGGCCGCAATACCTGCGTGGTGCTCAACACCAGCACCATCGGTGGTGCCGCCAACGGTGCCTCGTCCGCCAACCTCGACCGCAATTGCGAAGACGACGGCTACACCACTCGCACCTCCTGGGGCTATCGCGGCCGCGCCATCTGGGACTACCCGGACGTGTTCGCCGGTGTGAACCTCAAGCCGAGCGTGGCCTGGTCCCACGACGTGGAAGGCTACTCGCCTGGTCCTGGCGGCAACTTCGAGGAAGGTCGCAAGGCCGTCAGCCTCGGTCTGGATGCCGAATACCAGAACACCTACACCGCCAGCCTGTCGTACACCAACTTCTTCGACGGCAAGTACACCACCGTGGATGACCGCGACTTTGTCGCCCTCAGCTTCGGCGTGAACTTCTAAGCGCATTGATTCAGGAAGAAGAACATGACAATGAAAACCACCAAGACTCTGCTGAAAGCCGGCGTGCTGGGCCTGTCCCTGCTGGCGACCAGCGTAATGGCTGCCGTTTCCGCCGACGAAGCGGCCAAACTGGGCTCGACGCTGACCCCGATGGGCGCGGAAAAGGCCGGTAACGCCGACGGTTCCATCACGGCCTGGCAGCCGCTGTCGAAGACTGCCGGTACTGTCGACGCCAAGGGCTTCCTGTCCGACCCTTACGGCAGTGAAAAGCCCAAGTTCATCATCACCGCGCAGAACGTCGACCAGTACAAGGACAAGCTCTCGCCTGGCCAGGTCGCGATGTTCAAGCGCTACCCCGAGACCTTCAAGATCCCGGTGTACCCGACCCACCGCGGCTCTACCGTGCCGGACAGCGTTTTCGCCGCTATCAAGAAGAACGCCACCTCCACCACGCTGGTAGGGGGTGGCAACGGCCTTGAAAACTTCGATACCGCCGTGCCTTTCCCGATTCCGAAAAGCGGCGTCGAGGTGATCTGGAACCACATCACCCGCTACCGTGGCGGCAGCGTGACCCGCCTGGTGACCCAGGCCACGCCGCAGCCCAACGGCAGCTACAGCCTGGTGTACTTCCAGGACCAGTTCGTCTTCCGCGACAAGATGAAGGACTACAACCCGCAAGAGCCAGGCAACGTGCTGTTCTACTTCAAGCAGGAAGTGACTGCTCCGGCACGTCTGGCCGGTACCGTGCTGCTGGTCCACGAGACCCTCGACCAGGTCAAGGAACCGCGCAAGGCGTGGGTCTACAACGCCGGTCAGCGCCGTGTACGCCAGGCGCCGCAGGTGTCCTATGACGGTCCGGGTACCGCTGCCGACGGTCTGCGGACTTCCGACAACCTGGACATGTTCAACGGTGCGCCAGACCGCTACGACTGGAAACTGGAAGGCAAGAAAGAGCTGTTCATCGCCTCCAACAGCTACAAGCTGGACTCGCCAACCCTGAAGTACGCCGACATCCTCAAGGCGGGCCATATCAATCAGGACCTGACCCGCTACGAGCTGCGCCGCGTCTGGCATGTGGTCGCGACCCTGAAACCGGGCCAGCGCCACATCTATGCCAAACGTGACTTCTACATCGACGAAGACACCTGGCAAGCGGCGGTGATCGACCAGTACGACGGTCGTGACCAGTTGTGGCGCGTCTCCGAGGCCCACTCCCAGGACTACTACAACGTGGAAGTGCCGTGGTACACCCTGGAAGCCATCTACGACCTGCAATCGGGCCGTTACCTGGCGCTGGGCATGAAGAACGAAGAGAAGAAGGCCTACGACTTCGGCTTCACCGCCAGCAAGGCCGACTTCCAGCCAGCCGCCCTGCGTCAGTCGGGCGTGCGTTAACGCTTCAAACCCTCCGTGTGATCCCCAGAACGCCCCGGCTTGCCGGGGCGTTTTGATTCCCGTCGCAGCCATCGACTATTTCCGCTGGCCCCGCCGTTTTTACCGCTAACCTGGTAGTCCGTTGCGCCCTGTCAATGTTGTCTCTGTTGCTTCTTGTTGTAGTCTTTTTTCCGTACTTGCGGCAATCGCCTTCAAATGTGCCGGTTAAACCGCTAGTCTGCGCCAATCCCTGTTGCCGAAGATTTCAACTAAAACGAGCCGGCCATGACCGATCTGTCCAGCACGCAAGGGTTCACCCAACAGACCGTGTCGGTTCTGGAAGGGCGTTTCTACCGGCCACCGCTGCCCGACGGGCATGTGCCGCGGGCACGCCTTTGCCAGCGTTTGCAGGCCGGGCTGGGTGGGCGTCTGTTGCTGGTCAATGCACCCGCCGGATTCGGCAAGAGTTCGTTGGCGGTGGAGTTCTGCCAAAGCCTGCCGCCGCATTGGCGCAGCCTGTGGCTGGGGCTGAGCCGACGTGACAATGATCCCGGGCGTTTTCTCGAACGCCTGCTCGAAGGTCTGCAACAGTACTGCCCGAGCCTCGGCGGCCAGGCACTGGGCCTGCTGAAAATGCGCCAGCGCCACCAGCCGTTCGCCTTCGAGGAATGGCTCGACGGCCTGCTCGATGAACTGGCCGAGCATTTGCTGAGCACGTCCCCGGTGCTGCTGGTGCTGGATGACTATCACCTGGCCCAAGGGCCCGTGCTGGACCGTTGCCTGCAATTCTTCCTCAATCACCTGCCGCCTGGCCTGGTGCTGCTGGTCACCAGCCGCCAGCGTCCCGACTGGCACCTCGCGCGGCTGCGGCTGTCGCGGCAATTGCTCGAACTCAACGAACAGGACCTGCGCCTGACCCCCGACGAATCCCTCGCCGTGCTCGGCCAGCACCCGTCGGTGCGCGGGCAGGCGCTGGACAACCTGATCCAGCGCAGCGACGGCTGGGTTGCCGGGCTGCGTTTCTGGCTGCTGGCGGCCACCGAGTCCGGTGCCGACAGCCCGTTGCCCCAGGCCTTGCACGGTGGCGAAGGGCTGATCCGCGATTACCTGCTGGAAGAAGTCATCGACTGCCTGCCGGCCGAGGTCCAGAGCTTCCTTAACGACACCGCCTGCCAGGAGCGTTTCTGCGCCGACCTGTGCGACGCCCTGCGGGAAAGCCACGACAGCGACGAGATCCTGCGTTACCTGCAATCCCACCAGGTCTTCCTCGTGCCGCTGGACGAGCACGGTTACTGGTTCCGCTATCACCACCTGTTCTCCGACCTGCTGCGCACCCGCCAGGCCAGCCTGCCGCTGTCGAGCCTGCACCTGCGCGCCTGTCGCTGGTTCCACGGCCAGGGTCTGCTGGACGAAGCCGTGGAGCAGGCGCTGCGGGCCGGGCACCTGGATGTGGCGGCCAACCTGGTGCAGAACCTCTCTGAAGAACAACTGCTGGCCGAACAGAACGTCGGCATGCTGCTGCGCTGGAAGATGGACCTGCCCGACAGCCTGCTGATCAGCACGCCGCGGCTGATCGTGCTGTATAGCTGGGCGCTGGGCCTGGCCTGCCAACTGGACGCCGCCGAGGAACTGGCCAGCCACCTCAGCCGCTTCCTGCCGGCGCCCTCGGCCACCGCGCAGAAGTCCATGCTGGCGCAGTGGCTGGCCTTGAGCGGGATCATCGCCCGCGGCCGGGGTGATCGCGAACGCACCCGCTCTTATTGCGAGCAGGCCCTGCAAAGCCTGCCGAACAAACGCTATGGGCAGCGCCTGATGTGCCTGTCGACGCTGTCCAACCTGGCCATCGCCGACGCCGATTTCTGGCGTGCGCGCGGCTGGAACCGCGAGGCGCTGGAGCTGGCGCAGCGGGTCGGCAATCCGTTGTTCGAGGCCCTGGCCCATTACGACCGGGCGCGGGTGCTGCATGCCCGCGGCGAGACGCTGCGTTCGATGGAGGAGGTGCGTCAGGGCCTGCAACGCCTGCACGGCCTGTCGGCGCAGCGGCTGTATGCGGTGCGCGCGCGGTTGATGCTTTACGAGGGTTACTTGCTGGTCAGCCGCCTGCAGCCCGAAGCCGGACGCAGTCGCCTGCGGGCCGGGTTGATCGAGGCGCGGGCCTGTCGCGATATCAGCGTGCTGATCGGCCATTGCGCCCTGGCGACCCTGGACGGTCGCGAAGGACGCTTCGCCGAGGCCTTCGCCGAACTGGCCGAAGCCGAACGCTTGATGCACATCTGGGATGTGCCGCCGATCTTCTATCTGGCGATGATTACCCTGGTCAAATGCGAACTCTGGCTGGCCCAGGGGCGCAACGACCTGGCCGAATCCTGGCTGTTGCGCCTGAGCCAGACCTATGGCGGGCAACAGGCCGCGGCCGCGCCGGAGTTTCATCCGCTGCTGCCGTTGCACATCGAATTGCAGCAAGCCCTGCTGGAGCAGGCGCAGGGACGGCTGGCCCAGTCCGGGCAACGGCTGCAGGCGCTGGTCAGCCGTGGTCAGGCCAGCGGCGGGCAATTGCTCTGCGTTATCGCGCTGTGCCAGCAGGTGGGTTTGCTCTTGGCTCAGGGCGACCTGTCTGGCGCCCGCGAGCGTCTGGTGTCGAGCCTCGAATCCGCGCGGGGCGGGGTGTTGCAACCCTATCAGCGCCTACTCAACGAACACCCCGACTGGCTGCGCGAACAACTTCAGGCGCAATCGACCAGCCCGGCCCAGGTCAGCCTGCTGGGCTTCTTGCCCAACCAGGAAGCCAACGGCAGCGGCGAAACCCTCAGCGTCCGCGAACAGGCGGTACTCAAGCTGATCGCTCAGGGCTGTTCCAACCAGGAAATCAGCGAGCAACTGTTCATCTCGCTGCATACCGTCAAGACTCACGCGAGCCATATCAACAGCAAACTCGGCGTCGAGCGCCGCACCCAGGCGGTGGCGCGGGCCAAGTCGCTCGGTCTTTTGTAACAGGGTATATTCGGGTGAGTGGGCTGCTTTCATGACCCATCGCGAGCAAGCTCGCTCCTACCGGGAGGGGGGGGATGGTGGGG